>JAATEW010000295.1 GCA_015655535.1 Hyphomicrobiales bacterium
AAGGACGGGCTCGTGCATATTTCGCAGCGCGCCAAGGGCCGCGTCCCGAAAACGGGCGTTGGCGTCAAGGAAGGCGACAAGGTCAAAGTGAAACTGCTCGGCTTCGACGAACGCGGCAAGGTGCGCCTTTCCATGCGCTCCGTCGATCAGGAGACGGGCGAAGATCTCGACCTGAAAGAAAAGACGATGGAACAGCAGGAAGCGGGCGAGTAAGCCGCACGTCGATTGCATACACCGAAAAACCCCGGAGGCTCAGGCCTTCGGGGTTTTGTGTTTTATAGATCGACAGATTCATTCGTCGCCCTTGCAGTCCACTGAAGGCAGAGAACGCGAGCAGCGGAACCTTCGACAGCTCAGTTTGTTTTCGCAACGACGCGGTCACTCCGCAGAGTACCTTTGAGTGAGGCAAACGTGAACAACATCAGCCGCGGTTTCTCATGCGCGCTTTTGGGCGCGCTGACTGTGTCCTCCCTGCCGGAAACGGCTTCCGCGGGTCCGATGGGCATTCCGTCCAAGTCCGCGATATCGGCGGCTTCCCCAGCGCAAGTTGAAGATGTCCGCTATGTCAGGCGGCGATATGTCCGCCGAGGATATAATCCAGGGCCGGCCATTGCCGGCGCGGCGCTCGGCCTCATGGGAGCGGCCGCCTTGGGTGCTATGAGCAGCGGCGGCTACGGCTATGGTTACGGTTATCCCGCATATGGCGGCTATCCGTATGGTTATGGTTATCCGTACGGATACGGATATAGGGGCTGGTAACGCCTCGTCGCGAACAGCTTCTTCCGCTGTTGTGTGACAAGATCGGCGGATGGAAGGCCTTAGATCTTCCGACGCCGGAGTCTGAGATACCATTGCGACAGCTCCCAGAAGCCGAAGTGGTCTCGAAGCTGTTTCCAATTTTTCCTGACGCGGCGCGATAAATAATAAGGCGCGCCATGGAAACTCGCGTGCCGTCCGAGCTCTTGGAGCGCAAGGACGAAATGGCTGGTTGATGACCGGCCGATCAGATCGTCGGCGCAATCCATGAAATAATCTATGAGCAGCAAGCGGCTGAGCTGCGAATTGTCCATGCCGCCGCGCCGCCTGAACGAAAAGAAGCCGTTGAGCTGCGGATGGCGCGTCAATCCGTTGCCGCCATGATGACGATAGACCGCCAGCGGCCGATCGATCAGGACGCTTCCCGTTAAAACACTAATACCCAGATTCAAATAGGCGTCGGTGCTGCGCTTGAGCGCCGCGAGCGCCGGATTGCCGAAAACGAGCTTCAAAGCATCGCGGCGAAAACAATTGCCCGACATGGGCGACCAGACCCAAAAGGCATAGGCCGGCTCGACCAAATGAATCTTGTCGGCAAGCGCGTTCATCGGCTGCAGCGGATAAAGCTCGCCGAGGCTCTCGTCGATGGCGCGGAACAGATTGGGGTTTTTGCCTTGCCCCGAACAGATGTAATCGCTGAGCGTTTGCCGCGTCCCAACCACGATTTCACCGTCGACGCTTTGCAACATATCGCCAGAGGTAAAGCCAACGGGCACACGCAGCGACAGATGCACGTAGACATGCGTTTCCACCGCTGACGGAAGAAGAAAATCATCCGCATCGAGGAAAATGACATATTGGCCGGAGCTGGCCGCAAAACCGTCCTTGCAGGCGAGGCTTTGACCGCCGTTTTCCGGACGCAATAGAGCAGTGACATCCGGATGAGCGCGCAGAACGTCTTCGATGATCAGGCGGCTGCCGTCAGTGGACGCATCATCGACGATGATACATTCTATGGACGGATAGCTCTGACGAAAAACCGATTCCACCGCGTCCCGCAAGAAGCGGTCATAATTGTAATTATTGATAATCACGCTGACCAGCGGCAGGCTGAGAACCTGGCGAACCTTTTCTCCGCTGTCAGGCAGCCACGCTGCACGTCCGGAAATATTCACATGGGTCTCTAATGAATTCGAGTTCGCTCCCTTCGAGCGAATACAAACTGGTCATCGAGACCTTGAACAGCGGATGAACCCTCGGCTGGCAGGCGCGCGGCGCCAATCACGTTCGTGTTAGCGCGATGACGGGTTGCTGGAAGCCTGCTGCGGAAGCTATCGCGATTTCTTTCAAGAAACCGCTGTTTTTCAAAAACATAAGAAGAAAGAAATTTCGTGGTGCCTGTCGATAAGCGCTATATCTTTATAAGACAAATTCTAAATCAGAACGGCAGATTGAACACGCGTCCGGGCACGAGTTCGCCCTTCTCGATGGCGCCGACCGCGATGACGACGCCGCCGCAAGCCGCATAGGCCGGGCCTTGAAGCGGGCTGTCCTGTCCACGCAATAATATAGCTTGGCCCCGCCGCAGCCGCGCGGCCGCGTCGCGATCGACTGCGATCCGCTGCATTTCCATGAGGCCGGCTTCGACGCATTGCAGCGCGAGCGGCACATCCGTGCCTTCCATCAAGGCGGTCAGAGTTACGGCTTCGCGTTCGCTGAAAGGCCCGACGCGCGTGCGGCGCAAAGCCGTCACATGCCCGAGGCATTGAAGCTCACGGCCGAGATCGCGCGCCAAGGCGCGAACATAAGTGCCCTTGCTGCATCGGGCTTCGAGCACGGCCTCTTCCGCTGTCGCCGTCACGAGATCGAGTGCATGGATCGTCACGGGCCGCTCGGCGAGATCGACCGTTTCGCCGGCGCGCGCGAGATCGTAAGCCCGCTCGCCATCGATCTTGATTGCCGAAAAAGCAGGCGGGCGCTGCGAGATCACGCCGGTGAATCGCGGCAGAAGATGTGCGATCTCTTCGACGCTCGGGCGGCGTTCGGATTGGCTCACGATGACGCCGTCCGAATCATCCGTATTGGTCTCGGCGCCCCAGCGCACGGTAAAGCGATAGGCCTTTTCGCCATCCTGAACGAAAGGCACCGTCTTGGTTGCCTCGCCGAAGGCGATCGGCAGGACGCCCGAGGCCAAAGGATCGAGCGTACCGGCATGGCCGGCCTTCTTCGCGTTGAAGATACGTTTCAGCCGCGCCACAGCATGAGTCGAGGTCATGCCGACCGGCTTGTCGAGGATGACCCAGCCATTGACCTCGACGCGATTGGAGCGCGGCGCGCTCACTCCGCCTCGTCCTTCTTATTTTCGAGATCGCGCTTGACCTCGGGCTTTTCGAACAGAGCATCGATCTTGGCGCTGGCCTCGAAGCTTTGATCGGCTTTGAAGCGCACCTCGGGCGCGAATTTGAGATTGACGTTGCGCGCGATCTCGGCGCGCACGAATTTCTTATGGCGTTCGAGCGCAGCGACGACGCCTGCCACATCCTTGCCGCCGAGCGGCAGCACATAGACGGTCGCGAGCTTCAAGTCCGGGCTCATGCGCACGTCGGGAATGGTTATGACGCGGCCCTCGAGCTCCGGGTCATTGATGGCGGCGCGGGTCAGCAGATCCGACACGGTATGACGGATAAGCTCGGCAACCCGCAACACGCGATGTGAGGGCTCGCCGCCCTGTTGATGAGCTCTTGGCATTGGATAAACGCAGGTTCCTCGTCACTCGTTATCTTGTCTGGAAATCGCGCGTCATGCGCGGGCTTGACCCGCGCATCCAGGCACAGATTGAGCGAGTGAAGCGTATCGATAAAAAGTGCTTCGTGGATGCGCAGGTCAAGCCCGCGCATGACACCCTTTAAAGCTTGGCGCTTTTGGTTCCCCCCAAAACCGGGAGAGGCCTTACAGCGAGCGCTTGATCTCCGTGACCGTATAGCACTCGATCACGTCGCCGACACGCATGTCCTGATAGTTCTCGAAAGCCATGCCGCATTCCTGACCGGCCACGACTTCCTTGACCTCATCCTTGAAGCGCTTCAGCGTCGAGAGCTTGCCTTCATGCACGACGACATTGTCGCGGATCAGGCGGACATTGGCGCCGCGCTGCACGATGCCGTCGGTAACGCGGCAACCCGCGACCTTGCCGACCTTCGAAATGTTGAACACTTCGAGGATCTGCGCATTGCCGAGCATGTCTTCGCGCAGCGTCGGGTCGAG
>JAATEW010000409.1 GCA_015655535.1 Hyphomicrobiales bacterium
CTTCGAGACGGCCGCTGCGCGGCCTCCTCAGGATGAGGGCAGCAATGGCGGTCCGACCCTTCGCGACCTCGCGCTCGAAGAAATTACCAAGACCCGCTGGTATCCGGCCGCCGGCGAAAACCGTATCACCGGCATGATCGCCAACCGACCCGACTGGGTTGTCTCCAGGCAACGCGCCTGGGGCGTGCCGATCGCGGTCTTCGTCAATCGCGAGACGGAAGAAATCCTGGTCGATGCCAGGATCAACAAGCGCATCGCCGACGCCTTCGAGGCCGAAGGCGCGGACGCCTGGTTCGCGGATGATGCCGCCGCGCGCTTTCTTGGCGCCGACTACGATCCCGCGCTGTTCGAGAAGATCAATGACGTGCTCGATGTTTGGTTCGATTCAGGCTCGACCCATACGTTCACGCTTGACGATCCGGTTCATTTTCCGGGCCTCGCCGGCATCCATCGTCTGCGCGACGGCGGTCAGGATGAGATCATGTATCTCGAAGGTTCCGACCAGCATCGCGGCTGGTTTCATTCCTCGCTGCTGGAAAGCTGCGGCACGCGCGGGCGCGCACCCTATGACGCCGTTCTGACCCATGGTTTCGTCCTGGACGAAAAGGGCCAGAAAATGTCGAAGTCGCTCGGCAATGTCACGGCGCCGCAGACGGTCATCAAGGATTCCGGCGCCGATATTCTGCGCCTCTGGGTGGCGGCTTCCGATTATTCCGACGATCTGCGGATCGGCTCGGAGATTCTGAAAACCTTCGTCGAGACCTATCGCAAGCTGCGTAACACCATCCGCTGGATGCTGGGTTCGCTCGCGCATTACGATCCGGCGCAGACCATCGGCTTCGACCGCATGGGCGAGATCGAACGGCTCATGCTGCATCGGCTCAAGGAATTGGATGAAGAGATCCGCGATGCCTATGAGCGCTTCGATTACAAGCGCGTCGTGGCAAGGCTGTCGGCCTTCCTCAACACGGACCTCTCAGCTTTCTATTTCGATATCCGCAAGGACACGCTCTACTGCGAGCCGATCTCAAGCGAGAAGCGCCGCGCCGCGCTTGAGGCGATCGAGCAGATCTTCCGCGCCGTGACGCTGTGGCTCGCGCCGATCCTCGTCTTCACGTCTGAAGAATGCTGGCTCGCGCGCTACGGCGATGCGATCTCGGTCCATCTCGAAACATTCCCGGAGATTCCGGCCGCATGGCGCGACGATGCGCTCGCTGCGAAATGGGACGGCATCCGCGGCATTCGCGCCGTGGTGACGGGCGCGCTGGAGCTGCAACGGGCCCAAAAAGTCATCGGCTCGTCGCTTGAAGCCGCGCCGATTGTCTATATCGCTCAGGAGTTCGACAAGCTCCTGGAGGGCGTCGATTTCGCCGAAGTCTGCATCACCTCGGACATCAAGATCGAAGTGGGGGAAGGACCGGTGGACGCCTTCCGTCTGCCGGAGGTTCCGGGCGTTGCCGTGCTCTTCAAGAAGGCAGAGGGCCGCAAATGCGCGCGCTCGTGGAAGATTTCGCCCCTCGTCGGCAGCGATCCGGAATTCCCCGACGTGACGCCGCGCGACGCACAGGCCTTGCGCGAATTGAAAGCGGCGGGCCGTTGGGCATGAGCCCACGCCTGCTTGGCGGGCTCGCCGCCCTCGTCGTGCTCATCGCCGATCAGGCGAATAAATTCTGGCTGATCTCGGTCTATGGCATAGCCGCACATCAGCCGGTGCGGCTGACGCCTTTCTTCGATGTCGTCTATGCGCGCAATACGGGTATTTCCTATTCGCTGCTGAGCGCCAACACCGAACCCGCGCGCTGGGCGCTCTTCGCTGCGACCTTCGCCGCGACGCTTTTGATCGCCTTTTGGCTCTGGCGGGCGCGCACGAAGCGCGTCGCGCTCGGTCTCGGCCTCATCGTCGGCGGCGCGCTCGGCAATGCCTGCGACCGGTTTTTCTTCGGCGCGGTCGCGGATTTTTACCATTTTCACGTCGGTACCTTCTCCTGGTATATTTTCAACCTCGCGGATTGCGCGATCGTGGCCGGCGTCGGCCTTCTCATCTACGATTCGCTTGTCATTGGGCTTGCCGAGAAGGCAGGCAGGGGAGGCGAGACGGGAGGAGTAACAGGCACGGTTATTGCCATTGCCGTGCTGGCGATTCTCCAGAACGGCCTGAACATGACCAATGTCTCGCCGTTCTATATACCGGTCATCATGGGTGGGGCGTTGATCGTGGCGCTCGTGATCGACCGAAGAGCTCGCGGCCGAGCGGAAGAGTAAGTACACAAAAGCAAACGTTATAAAGGGAGGATTGCGACAATGCGGATACAAATCTTGGCGGCGGCGGCGTTCATGCTTGGGCTCGCAACGGCAGCGCATGCTGCGGATCCGGACTGGTTGAAGTCCCCGAAGAAGGCGTTGGGCGAGATTACAGTCGGCTTTGCCAATCTCGGGCCTGGCGTCAATGCTTATTCCGCCACCTATACCAAGGTGTTCAATCAATATGCCAAGGAACTCGGGATCAAA
>JAATEW010000017.1 GCA_015655535.1 Hyphomicrobiales bacterium
ATTGGTCCAGCCATTCCCAAAGCGCCGCGATTTCTTCTTTAGACAAAACCCGATCCCGCGGCGTTCCGCGGTTATAGGTCTTGATCCCGGTTCAGGGATCGGCCTCAAGGAGGTCAAAGCTGACTGCCCAACGAAACATGGCGCCGACGCTTTGCCGGCGTTTCTCGGCTTCTCGGGAGAATCCAGCTTCCTCGGTCTCGTCGAACAACTCTCGCAGCTCGCGCCGTTTGATGTCTGCGGCGGCCACGTCGAACTTAGACACCAGCGTTCGCCGAAGACGGTTCTCGATTTCCTTGGCGGTCCGGAGTTTTCCACGGACGGCGCGTGTCAGATAGCGTTCGATCAATCTCTCGACTGTCAGACGCTGGGCCGCTTCGATCTTTGCGGCTTTGTCTTCAGCGATGAGATCGCGGCCCGCGCGGCCGGCTTTGGTCAATTCGTTCGCTCGGTCGCGCGCGGCGTCGAGCGAAACCTCTGGAAAGCGTCCCAGAGATAGCCGCTTCGAAGCGCCCCCCTTAATGCGAAAGGCGAGGTCGAAGGTGATCGATCCGTCGCTTGCAACTCTGACGGCTAGGCCGGGACAACGTGAATCCGGAACACGGTAGGGCGTGGCTTCCGGCTTCATCGCGTCGAGCGCCCGATGTGTCAAAGCGCGTGCAACCTTTGTTCTTCCTGCTCCTCCAGCCATCGTCTATCGTCCCTCCGTCGCAACACCGTCGCAACAAAATTCCCGGCTGCGGGCGAATGCCCATGAACCATTGCGGTAATATAAACTGTTGATTCTAAATGGTAAAGCGTACGACAGCGGACGACTGCGAACCCTCACGAATGCAAGTTCAAAGGCTGGCTGCAAACCTTCATCACGATCACGCGTTCGCCGGCCACTCTCGTGGCGGAATTGGGCCTTGTGCGAACCGGCGCGCTGGCTCTGCTGTTCCTGTCCTTGCTGGTCGGGCCGTTGTTCTGGATCCCGTCGAGCCTTTTTGTCTTGATCGGAGCCATCTCGAACCGTTTCTGGACTCCCGGCGATTTTTCCGGCATTTGCCTTGCGACGCTTTGGGCCTCCGTCACCACATTGGGGACGGCTTCGCTTTTCTGGTATGCGCTTCTCGGCATGAAACGGCAGCGGCTTCTTCATCTTTGGCCGGCTGTGATTCTGCTGCTTCCCTATTATTGTCTTCATGCGGCGGCAGCTTGGATGGCCCTTTATGAATTGTTCAGACGACCCTTTCATTGGCAAAAGACGGAGCATGGACTGTCACGCCATGCAGGCCGCGAGCGCGCCGAACTTGCCGGCAAGAAGGCACTTGCCTGACAGGCCAGCGGGCATCCCGACGCCCGGCTGCACATGACGCCGGAAGACTTGAACGCGCGGCTTTTATATCGTGACGGGCTGATGCTCGTCGTCGATAAGCCGGCGGGCATTCCGGTCCACAAAGGGCCGAAGGGCGGCGAAAATTTCGAAGCCTATTTTTCCGAACTGCGCTTCGGTCTGCCGCGCAATCCGGCGCTCGCACATAGGCTCGACAAGGATACATCCGGCTGCCTGGTGCTTGGGCGCCATCATAAGGCGCTCGAAAAGCTCGGGCTCCTGTTCAAGCAAGGCAAGATCCGCAAAACCTATTGGGCCGTCGTCGAAGGGTATCCGCCGGAGCCGGAGGGGCTGATCGATCTGCCGCTGGCGCGGCTCGATCAGGATCGCGGCTGGTGGATGAAGACCGACCCCGCCGGCCTGCCGTCGCAGACGCGCTGGACCGTGCTTGAGCGCATGGAAGGGTGCACATTTCTGGCGCTCGAACCTTTGACCGGGCGCACGCATCAATTGCGCGTGCATTGCGCGTCGCAAGGCTGGCCGATCCTCGGCGATCCGATCTACGGAAGCGGAACGAAGAGCGCCGCCATGCTGCATCTTCATGCGCGCGCCGTGACCATACCGCTTTATAAGAATAAGGACCCGGTCGAGGTCGCGGCACCGCTGCCGGACCATATGCGGGAGACGCTGGCCAAGGCCGGCGTGAAGGCATGCGTCGCACTTTAATGCAACCACCGTATGGGCGCCCTCCTTCTCCCGCAAGCGGGAGAAGCGTTATGCGCGCTCAATTCCCGACATATTGATGGATAGCGACGGCGACGGCGCCTTTGTCTTCCGGCGACAGCTGGTCGAGCCTGCTGTCGAGCCACGCGTCGTTGATGCCGGCCGTGCGTGCCAGCAGATGCCATTTCATCGCCTCGACCATATTCTGTTTGATGCCGCGGCCTGCCGCGAGAAGCCGCGCGACGCGGTTCTGGGCGACGGGATTATTATGCGCCGCGGCCTTGAGAAAAAGCTTCGCGGCGGCGGTCTCGTCCTTTTCGACGCCGGTGCCGTTGAACAAGATGATGGCATATTCGACCTGGGCCGGAATATTGTCTGCATCGGCGGCGCGGCCGATCCATTCGGCAGCGCGCGTGAGGTTTTTCTCGACCCCGGTTCCGTTGCGAAACAAAATGCCGAGCGCATAGGCCGCATCCGGATCGCCCAAGTCCGCCGCCTGCTTGAAATAACGCGCCGCCTTAGGGAAATCGGAAACGATGCCATTATTCTCAAGCGCCATGACGCCAAGATTATAGAGCGCACCGGAATGGTTCTCGGCCGCGGCTTTCAGGAAAAGCTGCCTTGCGCCGTCGCGATCCTTCGGCACGCCGTTGCCGTTCAATTTGGCGAGGCCAAGGGCGAAAGTCGCCTGCCGGTCGCCATGATCTGCGCCAAGCTTCAGCCAGCGCGCCGCCTCGGTGGGATCGCTGCGCACGCCAAGCCCCTGCGTGTAAAGCTCCGCGATCAAGGTCATGGCGGCGCCGTCATTGGGATTGACCTCGACGCGTTTCATCGCCTCGCGCATCGCCGTGAGGTAATAGCCGCGCTGAAACGCACCGAAGGCCAAATCGGCCGTGCCTTGCCGGGATGAGGGGGTGGTTTGCGGAGGGCCGCCCATCGGACCGCTGACCGTTGATGGCAAAGTTGGCGCCACGGGTGTCGCGCCAAGGCCCTGGGCCGCCGCATGAGGCATGGACAGATGCAGTCCACCGATTGCGGCACAGACGCCAAGAAGGAGGTGCACGCGGAGAGATCTCATTGCGCGGCTTGCCGGGTTTTGGCCAGGATCTCAGACAGGTCTTTCAAGACCGGCTCGACGCCGCGTGGATCGCTCCAAAGCGCATCGCAGACGGCAACGAAATCGGCGCCGGCCTGAACCAGGGCGTCGGCCTCAGTGAGACTATGCGCGTAGCCGACGCAAGGAACATTGAAAATATCCGCCCACCAGGCGACGCGTTCAACGATGCTGTCCGGCGTTTCGTCCGTGTGCGGGCCGCCGAACATCAGATAATCGACGCCCGCTTCACCGGCGCCCATGGCGTCGTCGCGGGTCGTCAGACCGCCGGCGCCGACAATGCGCTGGGGCTTTAATTGTTTCAAGGCCTGATCGAGTGCTTCGCCTCCTGCCTCGACATGCACGCCGTCGAGTTCCGTATGCAGCGCAAGGCGCGGATCTTCTTCGATGAGACATGCGACCCCGCGCTGTTGCGCCGGGGCGGCGAGCGCCCGGATGATTTTCTTCGCCTCGCCTTCGTCCGGCGCGCTTTGCCGCAACAGAACGCAGGCGGCGTCGCCCGCCTCAAGCGCGGCCTCGAAGACCGGCAGGAAGGCGGCTGCATCGCGGATCACGGGGGTGATCAGGAAAAGACGGCAAGCGTCTTCGGGCATGGGTAGCGTACTCGGATGGCGAATGAAGAGAATGCGACTTCAATCGCCGGAAAATAGGGCGAAAGCAGGACTTTCATCCCTTTGCTATCCCTGCGACGGCGGGGACAGGCTTGAGATGTGCCGAAATGTTCCGGCACGTCAATATTTAAGGCGTCGAGCGCGGAGGCCGGCGGCTCAACCCGCGATGGAACCCGGGGCGAGATAGGCGATCCGGAACATATTCGTGGCACCCGGCGTCCCGAAGGGGACGCCCGCCACGATGATGATCCGATCGCCCGGCGCGGCGAA
Organism: Hyphomicrobiales bacterium; assembly: GCA_015655535.1. Lineage (GTDB taxonomy): Bacteria > Pseudomonadota > Alphaproteobacteria > Rhizobiales > Beijerinckiaceae > Methyloferula. The sequence continues at coordinate 4,031 of JAATEW010000017.1, forward strand.
TCCTTCCGTGCCCGACAAGGTGCAAGCACGATGCACCATGTCGTCTATGTCGTCGGCATCTTTTGCGACGACCGCATGCACGCCCCAGATGATCGCCAGGCGACGCGCCGTGTCGGGCGATGGCGTCAACGCGAGGATGGGCGGCTCGGGACGCTCGCGCGCGATGCGCGATGCCGTCGAGCCGGACGAAGTCCAGGCGACGATGGCTTTGAGATCGAGCGTTTCGGCGACGTCCCGCGTCGCAATGGCGATCGCGTCGGCGCCTGTCGCTTCCGGCGCCGCGCGTTGCGCATTGATGATGCTGCGATAATAGAGATCGTACTCGACCTCCTCGGCGATTCTGTTCATCATCGTGACGGCCTCGACCGGATATTGGCCGGCGGCGCTTTCGGCCGAAAGCATGATCGCGTCGGCGCCCTCAAAAACGGCCGTGGCGACATCGGAGACCTCGGCGCGCGTCGGCACAGGCGCCGAAATCATCGACTCCACCATCTGCGTCGCGACCACGACGGGCTTGCCATAGCGGCGGCCGAG
>JAATEW010000302.1 GCA_015655535.1 Hyphomicrobiales bacterium
AGGCCTGCCCGATGATGATCGGACCGGCGCCGATGATCATGATGGTCGCGATATCGGTGCGTTTCGGCATGAGTTTTGTTCAGTTCCTCGCAGCGGCGCAGTCGAAAAGTCGCGCCGACTTTTCTAAGGTCATATTCTAGGGCCGATTTCACTTTTGGCGGTCGCGTCATGCGCGGACTTGATCCGCGCATCCGGGAATTCATGGTCAAGGAGAGGCGCGCTCTTTTTCAAACCCCTGCCTGGATGCGCGGATCAAGTCCGCGCATGACGCACTGAAACGCAAGCACTCTTCCTTATCCCATTGGGAGAAACTATCCGCACGATAGGTTCGACCACAAGCTAGACCGTGATTTTATGCAGCGCTCTCGTCAAGAAAGATCGATGGCATAACGCTTCAGGTCTTCGAGCGCACAATATTCGAGCGCGCCCTCATGCGTAGCGCGCAGGACGACGCGCGGCATCTTTCCAGCCATGAAGGCTTGCTGCCAGCGCGCCGCGACCAGGCACCAGCGGTCGCCGGGCTTCAAGCCGGGAAAGCCATATTGCGGCAGCGGCGTCGAAAGGTCATTGCCGGCCTTTTTCGAGAAGGCCAGAAATTCTTCGGTCGTGACGACGCAAACCGTGTGGCTGCCGGTATCCTCCAGCGACGTATCGCAACAACCGTTGCGGTAATATCCGGTCAAGGGATCGAAAGAGCAGCTTTCCAGCGGTTCGCCGAGCACATTACGCGAGGGCCGGCGTCCGCTCCCGCCGGTATCATCCCTTAACATTCAATCCCCGCTTAAGGCTAAGATTGACAGAGATGGCCCGTCCCGCCGGGGTCAAAAACAACCGGCAGAACCCACCCCATATCAATAAGTTACAGATATCCGCGTCGAAAGGGCCGATCGCCCGTTCGAGGGATATGCTCGGGCAGAAAACCAGATTTAGCGGGGCGCGACAACCCCGCCGTCATTTTGGAGCAAAATGCGCCGGTCCACATTTCTTCTTGTGACTGTGACCGTAAAAACACAGACAGATGAAAGTGCCTCTGCTACATAATAAGGGCTGACGACGCAGAAACCGGTCGGGGGATAACGGTTTCAATTCCGCGGACGCGGGCGAATGGGTGGCAAGAGCCCGGTTCCAAATTTGGAACCGGGCTTTCTTGCATCTGGCCGTTCTCAGGCCGCGATTTTTTCACAAAATTCATGCGACCGGCTGAGCAGGCGCTCGGCCTGTTCGGATAATTCCTGCGTCGCCGCCAGCATGGCTTCCGCGACACGCTGCGTCTCTCCGGTCGACAGGCAGACGTCGTAGATGACGTCGGACACATGCTTGGCATTCAAGACCATTGAATCGACGCAGCCTGTAATATTGCGCGTCGCCTGTTCTCTTTCGCCATGCGCGGATTCGAGCACGCCGGCCATTTCGCCGATCTGTCCGATCCCGTCGATGGTGACATCGATCGCATTGACCACCTGATCGGTCGCGCCTTTCACGGCCGCGAGTTGACGCGCGATATCGGCCGCCGCGTGCGAAGTCGCATGGGCGAGATGCTTCACCTCGGCCGCCACCACGGCGAAGCCGCGGCCCAGTTCGCCGCAACGCGCCGCTTCGATCGTCGCGTTCAAAGCGAGAAGATTGATCTTATAGGCGACGTCGGAGATGAAATCGGCAATCTTGCTGATCGCATCGACGGCGCCGACAAGTTCATGCGCGCTTTGCGAGGTCGAGCGGCCATCCGTGACGGCTCTGATCGCGATTTGCGTCGCGTCCAGCAATTGCTCGTTCATGGCACCGACGGTTCCGGACAATTGCGTCGAGGAATGCGACAGCGAACCGACCGTTTCGATCGTCTCGGCAGACACTTTCACCACCGTCTGCGCCTGAAGATCGGTTTCGATTGCCCGATCGCGCATGAAAGTCGCGCTTCTTTGCAATTCGCTGCTGGCGCCCGAAACGATCATGATGGCTTCCATCACGTCCTTGCGGAAAATTTCGGCGACACGGCGCCGTTCCAAAATCAACGCCCGGTCGGCCTCCGCCCGTGCCGCCGCGTGATCCTCCTCAAGCTTGCGCGTGAACAAGGCCGTGTCGCGAAACACGGTGAGCGCTTGGCTCATGACGCAGATTTCCTCGGCATAGCCGCGGTCGGAAATTTGAACGTCGAGACGCCCTTCGACAATGGCACGTGTCGTATCGGCGAGCCTTCGAAGTGGGCCGCCGATGCCGAACGCGGCCCAAAGAAGCGTGCAAATGAAAATGGCTACGTAACCCGCGGCGATCACCTCGACCGTGGACAGCAATTCCACCGATTGGACGTGCTGGGTAAATTCCGCATAGTCCTGCGCTGCGCGCCCGAGCGCGTTGGAAAGATGATTGAGGCTCGCATCGAGATCGTCGCGCAGCGGGCTGAAGCGATATTCGAGCTGGAAGTCGCGCGGCTCCGTGTCCGGCACCTGCGCGGGGCCGACGAAATGCCGCATGAAGGCGAGCATCTTTTCAAACCGGGCCTCGATGCCGGAGAGATCATGCGCGGTCTGAGGATCGTCAGTGGCGACGTTCTGGAGCCAATGCCGGAACCGCCTCTCTTCCTGGACCAAGGTCTCTCTGATGTCTTTCAACTGCTCGGCATCGGCGGTCTGCGCGCGATAGGCAAGCACCGCGAAAGCAGCCGCCGAGCCTTTCGCCTCTGCAAGAGCAAGACGCGATGGAAATTGCTGCTCTATGATCCGCGCATTGGCCTTTTGCAGATCATTGATCTTTTTCCAGATGACGGTCGCGCCAAATCCCGACAGCAAAGCAAACGCAATCGCGAGCAAAGCGAATTGGTGGATGAGTTTGAAATGAGCGAGGAAGCGGCGCACGGGTTCATGAACCAATGAATGTCGCTCGTTCTACAAAGGTTAAGCTTAAAATTGAGTTAGAAAGCGAGTCATGCGATTGTCATATTGCGACAGTCGAGGCGCGGCATAGCGGCCTACAAGAACTGATCTAAACCGGCAGTCAGAGAAATTAATCCCAATCTTATTGGGACCAGCTGGCCAGTTGGACCTCCACTATTCCATCAATCAATTTTTCGGGCGCTGAAATGTCGAACTTGCCGGCTGCCCCGCCAGCATACCTTCCAAACTTAGGTCTTCGTCCAAAGACGGCCAGTGAAGACCGAGCGGGCTGATTTCAATTTGGCCCCGCTCTTCATGTGAAGCCTTTGAAAGCTTCGGATACCAAGCAAGCGGCGTCGAGATTTCGCGCCCGTCAGAAAGCGAAACGATCAGGTTCGACTCGGTAAATCTTACTCCTGCGATTTGAGAGGAGACATTAGTATTGCTCACCAAAATGCTCCTTCCACGCGTCTAGGAGTTGAAGCCTATACATTTCTAGGGTCTTCCTTATACGCCTAACCTCCAACTCCGAGAAACCGAAATTGAGTGCAACTTCCAAGTCGCCGAGCCAAAACTTGGCCTCGCGGCCATTTGATTCAACGTGAATGTGCGGCGGCTCGTGCCCCTCGTTCGAGTAAAAGAAAGCGCGATGGCCCTCCCACCGCGGCACGGTCGGCATATTCCCCTCCCCAATAGCCGAATTCTATTGTGCTTCGTTTGAGATTTTCAAACCCGTATCGTGCGGTGCGAGGCGCGCAGCGGCGCCAAGCATCATATCAGCGAGGCGCAAAACCGTTGGATCTTAGTGCAGGCGTCTTCGAGCAACTCGGTCTTGGTCGCATAGGAAATGCGGAAATTCGGGCCAAGCCCGAAGGCCGAGCCTTGCACGACGGCGACGCCCTCGGCTTCGAGCAGCGCGGAAACAAAATCCTCATCGCTCGCGATTGTTTTTCCCTCCGGCGTTGTCTTGCCGATCGCCTCGGCGCAGGAGGGATAGACATAAAAGGCGCCTTCCGGCGACGGGCATTTCAGATATTTCGCCTGATTGAGCATGGAGACGACGAGATCGCGCCGGCTCTCGAAAATTTTGCGGCGCTCGGGAATAAAATCCTGCGGGCCGGTCAAAGCTTCGACAGAGGCCCATTGCGCGATCGAACAGGCGCCCGAGGTTTGCTGGCCTTGCAGCATGTCCATCGCCTTGATGAGCGGCTCTGGCCCCGCCGCATAGCCAATGCGCCAGCCGGTCATGGCATAGGATTTCGAAACCCCATTCATCGTCAGCGTGCGGTCGATCAAAGCAGGCTCGACTTGCGCCGGCGTGGTGAAGGTGAAATCGCCATAGGTCAGATGTTCGTAAATATCGTCGGTCAGAACCCAGACATGCGGGTGGCGCAGAAGCACATCGGTCAGTGCCTTCAATTGCGCATGTGTATAGGCGGCGCCTGACGGGTTCGACGGCGAATTCAACAAAAGCCATTTCGTCTTCGGCGTAATCGCACGGTCGAGATCGGCGGCTTGCAGTTTGAAGCCATGCTCCATCGTCGTTGCGACAGGCACGGGCGTGCCGCCGGCAATCGCCACCATGTCCGGATAGCTCACCCAATAAGGCGCCGGGATGATCACTTCATCGCCGGCATTGAGCGTCGCGAGAAATGCATTGAAGAGGATATGCTTGCCGCCGGTCCCGACGATCGTCTGCGAGGCTTTGTAATCAAGCCCGTTCTCGCGCTTGAACTTTGCCGCGATCGCCTCGCGCAACGGCTGGATGCCGAGCACCGGCGTATATTTCGTCTCGCCGCGCTGGATGGCGGTAATGGCGGCTTGCTTGATGTTCTCGGGCGTGTCGAAGTCCGGCTCGCCAACCGACAGCGAGATGATGTCGCGCCCCGCGGCCTTCAGTTCGCGCGCTTTCTGCGTCGCCGCGATGGTCGCGGACGGCTTAACACGCAGAAGGGCGTCGGAAATGAAGGCCATGGCGTAAATTCCTCGTAGGATGTCGCGTGAGCTTTTTGCGCGGCGCAACGTAGTGACGCTCAAGCGAGGCCGCAAGCTCTGTTTCGCGTCGGCGGTCGCTGAGGATTATTTAAGCGCGACGAGCGACTATGCCCATTTCGACGAGGGTCCATGCTCGAGACTTTCCGTACCGGCGCGTGGCTTAACCGCCAGCGCTTGCAAATCTATCCCCTCATCCTGCTGACCGCCTTCATTATAGCCGGAGTCGGGCTGGCCGTGACCGCCCATCGCGGTATTGACGCCTACGGCCGCCCGCTCGGAAGCGATTTCAGCGAGATCTGGGTCGCTGGGCGCGCGGTCGATCAGGGCGATCCCGCGCGTCCCTATGACGTCGCCGCCTATCAGCGCGACCAGATCAATGTCTTTGGCGTCAAAGACGGATTTTATATCTGGCCATACCCACCTTTCTTTCTTGCAATCGCCGCGGTGCTCGCGCTGTGGCCCTATGGCGTGGCCTTCGCCATCTGGCAAAGCACGACGCTGGGACTTTATCTCGCAACGATTTTCGCGGTGCTGCGCCCCGTGCGCTTACCAGCCACGCCCGTGCTGGTCACGACCCTCGCATTCCCGCCAGCTTTCATCAATTTCATGCACGGGCAGAACGGCTTTCTCACCGCCGGGCTGCTCGGCGGCGGTCTCGTCCTCCTGCCTAAGAAGCCACTCGCGGCGGGACTTTGCTTTGCGCTGCTGGCTTACAAGCCGCATCTCGGATTGCTTGTGGTGCCGGCTCTCGTTGCTGGCGGCCAGTGGCGTACGCTGGTCTCCGGTGCGCTGGCTTTGACCGCTATGGCGCTTGCCAGCCTCGCTGCCTTCGGGACGGCCCCCTGGCA
>JAATEW010000037.1 GCA_015655535.1 Hyphomicrobiales bacterium
CACCCAGGCAACAAGCGGAGGAGTTGTGCTTGGATGCGCGGATCAAGTCCGTGATTTAACCGAAACTGACAATTGTGAAGATTGCGATTTGGCCTTTGTTCTGTAACCGTTTTTGTCCGTCTTGGCCATCCAATCGAGAATGGTGCCGAGATCGCCATGGAGGGTGACGTGAACGTCACCGCGTTTCTCGCCAGGAGTAATGACGATCCTGTCGATTACCTCGCGCAAGGCTTCCGCGGCCTCGCAGGCGTCGTCGGGATGGTCCAGCGCTTCTGTCAGACGTTCGATCCTACGCCGATAAATATCCCCGATGTTTGGGTGGATGTCGGGAATGTCCGTGGGTGCCCGCGACTGGCGAGCATTGAGTTCGATCTGTCTGGTCTCTAATTCGGTCAGCCGGTCAAGCAGTGCGCGATGGAAGCCGCCCTGCTCGATGACGTGGACGATTTCTTTGATGGATTTTTCGGTTTCCGCCAGTTCACGCCGGAGCGTTTCATCTGAGGTGCGCCGCTCGCGATTGAGGCGATTGGTCTCTTCCGCATAGGCGCGCATCGCTTCGGCCGCGGCCTCGGGCGTCATCAGCCGATCGCACAATCCGGTCAGCACGCGGGCCTCCAAAACCTTGCGGTCAATGGTACGGGCATTGTCGCAGCCCGCGGCGAAAATGTGGTTGGTGCAGGCATAACGGTCCTGGCCCCGCCGCGCATAGGAGCCGCCGCAACAGCCGCAGACAAGCAGGCCTGAAAGAAGCGTGCGCGGGCGATGTGTGGCGTTGAGGCCATTGGCAATGCGGCTGCGCTTCGCACCATCACGGGCGCCGGCAATCTGTTTCTCGTAGATCGCGCTCAGCTCCTCCTGCCGGGCCTTGGCAGCGCTCCATAGCTCGTCCGGGACGATTCGAAGCTCCGGCACGGCAGTGCGTATCCATTCGCTCTCGGCGTTGAGGCGCGCCACGCGGCGGCCTGTATTCGGGTTCTTCATGTAATGCTGGCGGTTCCAGCAGAGGATGCCGATATAAAGCTCACAATTCAGGATGCCGGTGCTGATCACCTGGTTTCCTCTGATTGTGGTATCGGACCAGCGCTTGCCCCTCGGACCTGGAATGCCGTCGCGATTCAAATCGGCGGCGATCTTCCGTGCCCCTTTACCCGCTACGTAATCACGGAAGATGCGGTGGACGACCTCGGCTTCATGCTCGATGATCTCACGGTCGCCACGGATCCGTTCGCCATGCGCGTCGAGCTTCTTGACGACGCGGTAGCCATAGGCATTGCCACCGCCGGCCTTGCCCGCCTCGATACGGCCCCGAATGCCACGATGCGTCTTTATGGCAAGGTCTTTCAGGAACAAGGCATTCATGGTGCCTTTGAGACCGACATGAAGCTCGGAGATTTCGCCCTCGGAGAGAGTGACAATGGAGACGCCTGCGAAACGCAGCCGCTTGAATACGGCGGCGACATCCTCCTGGTCCCGGCTGATGCGGTCGAGGGCTTCGGACAGAATGATGTCGAAGTGTCCCGCCTGCGCATCGGAAAGGAGCTCCTGGATGCCGGGACGGATGAGAGAGGCGCCGGAGAGAGCCCGATCGGAATAGTAATCCGTGATGATCCAGCCCTGGCGGGCGGCATATTCCCGGCACTGACGCAATTGATCCTCGATTGAGGCGTCGCGCTGGTTATCGGAGGAATAGCGGGCATAGAGCGCAACGCGGGTCATGGAGGGTCTCCGATCTTCCCTATTCGTCTTTCTCGTCAGGTCGGTCGCGGGCCTGACCCGCAATTCTATTCGGATGATCTTTCCTACGAGCAGCAAAATCATCCCGCGCCATGCGGCGGCCAATGATGCGGGCCAACGTCAACGCGACATTGTCCACGCGTTGCCATGCGTCGCGCTCGGGTCCGGCCTTCGAACCTTTGCCACCGATCGCTGGTAAGATATCGTCCGGCTTTGGCTTTCTGCTTCTCCCCATGTTTAGCCCGCTGTCTGAACTCAAACGAGCATGAAGCGGCGGAGCGGTTAGAAAGAGAAGCTGAAAATCGACCTAATTGTAGTGCAGCGGAAAAAGACTTGCCAGCGGCGGTTTTGGCGTAGGTTCGCCTTATCCAAAACTGTTTGACCGCCAGCGATTTTCAATATCGCTTGCAATATTACACGACCCTCCGAATATGGTGGCATGAGACTCTTGCTCGACACCCCGACGATGGCGGCCGCGATCCGCAGCGATGCGGGAGCCTCCCGTCGCCTGCTGGTCGCGGGGTTTAGGCGACGTCTGACGCTCCTCGCTTCAGTTCCTTGATGATCGAATATCAGGCGGTCATGACGCGACCGGAGCATCTGAAAGCCTCCGGCCTCAAAGCAAAGGAGGTGAATAGCGTGCTCGATGCTTTGGCAGCCGTCATAGAGCCCGTACAGTTCACCTTTCTCTGGCGGCCGAGCCTCCGTGACCCAGACGATGATATGGTTCTCGAAGCGGCGGTCAACGGACAAGCGGATGCGATCGTGACTTTCAACATCCTGAATTTCGATATCGTCGCCGCAGACTTCGGGATCGAGGTTCTCGTCCCCGGCGAGACCTGGCAACGATTGAAGGCAAGGCGATGAGGAAGAGCAATTTTGCTTTGAGGCTCCAGGCCTCCCTGCTGGATGAAGCCCGCAAGCTAGCGGAGGCTGAAGGCGTGGCTTTGAACCAGCTCATCAACGTGGCGGTTGCGGAGAAACTCTCAGCTCTGCGGACGGAAACCTATTTCAAGGAACGCGCCGCCAAAGCCGACATTCCTAAGCCGCTCGCCATTCTCGACAAAGCCGGTAAGGGCACGCCGCCGGTGAAGGACGACAAACTCCCGAAATAAGCCGCGGTCGTTAGCATGGGAGCACATTGCTCCCAATCTTCCTTACCTGCTTGGCCAGCCCTTGCCGGGCCGGCGACGGCCCGTCAAGGCCACAGCCGCGAAGCGGAGAGCGGACGCGAAGCCTTGACGGGGCGGCGGACGGTCTGGCCTAATCGCCACAAGCAGGCAATCCCTTTTTCAATGTCCACAATGATATTTTCTATATTGAGGGTATTGTGCTGAAAATTGCTTTTCTGCGTCAGAGCAAGCCTATCCGACAGCCTCCCTCGCTTTTGATATGTACCAGATAAAACCAGATGCAGCACCTATAGCATAGGAGAGCCCAATAAAAAAAACCGGCATGCTACAGCAGCATTTCGTAGGATGAAATCCTGACGAATCGGAACACCTTTCGATGAATGCGAATCTGGCGCTTTTTTCTTTGTGGGCTAAAACGGATCGCTTGCACGTCGTCTTGGACTTAGAACTAGTTCGTGGCTCTTCACCTAATTTCCACCCTCTGATCTATCATCTTCTGGATGTGGCAGCCTGCGCGGAAGCCGTACTTGATCAAGAGCGCGCGCGCGTTGCACGCCTCGCAAAAGCTTTCGGTGTAGACCCCGCCAATCTTTCGCTCTGCTTTGTTACGCTGATCGCTCTGCACGATATCGGCAAATGTGCGAGAGGCTTTCAAGGCAAGGTGCTGGACCTATGGCCGGATTATCTCGGGTCGAGGCCTGATAAGGAGTTATCCGTCCGCCATGATGCCGCGGGCGTGTGGCTATTCCATCAAAATGCGAAATTGGATGTGATCGCGGAAAGGCTTTTTCCGGAACTCACTCCGTCACAACGGCTTGTGATGATTCAAGCCGTTTGCGGACATCACGGCCAGCCGATCGAATGGCGTACAGGTGGAGATTATCCCGATATCGGCAATTGCAATAGGCAAATTGGCCGGGAGGCAGAAGCAGCGGCTGGAACAATCGCCGAAGCCATCGTCGCTGTGTTCGCACCAATACCTTGCCACCTCGAAGAGACATCTGTTCCGCTCGCCTCTTTCTGGCTTGCCGGGCTTTCGGTCTTATCCGATTGGCTCGGTTCAAACCGGACGTGGTTTGAATTCCAGCCGCCGCCGCAAGGGGACGACCTCCAAGCCGAGATAGCACGCTATTGGGACGCGCATGCCCGGCCCAATGCGAAAAAGGCTTTGAAAGAAGCCGGTCTCTCCCTATCGCAGTTTTCGCCGGATATTGGCCTCGCGCAGCTTTTTGATCCGAAATATGTGACGACACCTCTGCAAGACTATGCGGAAAGCGTCGAGCTGCGCGATGGTCCTTTGCTCTTCATTATCGAAGACATGACCGGCGCGGGGAAGACAGAAGCCGCCGTCATCCTCGCTCATAGGCTCATGCTCGCAGGCAAGGCGCAAGGCCTGCATGTCGCGCTGCCGACCATGGCGACGGCCAATGCCATGTTCGAACGGCTCGCCGCGATCTACCGGCGTTTGTTCGATGGAGAGGACCCGCCGTCAATTGTTCTGTCGCATGGACGGCGTGAGCTTTTCGAGAGCTTCACAAATCTTTCCAAAGCTATGGCGGCATACGATGGCGATGCGCAAGATGAAGACGATCCCTCCGATATAGAGGCGAGCGCCTTTTGCGCCGATTGGCTTGCGCGTTCAAACAAGCAAGCCTTTCTTGCGCAGGTTGGTGCTGGCACGATCGACCAAGCCATTCTCGCGGTTTTGCCCGCACGGCATCAATCCTTGCGTCTTTGGGGTCTCGCCGACAAGGTGCTCGTGATCGACGAGGCGCATGCCTATGATGCCTATATGAACGAAGAGATCGAATGCCTTCTCAAATTTCATGCGGCATTCGGGGGCTCTGCCATTATTCTGTCGGCTACCTTGCCGCAGGACAAACGCGCTAAGCTGGTCAATGCCTTTCTCTCTGGCGCGAGTAAGGATGAAAAACCCGCCTGGCGGCCTGCGCAAAGTGCCTACCCGCTCGTGACATCCGTGGCGCTCGATCAGATTGACGAAAGACCGCTGGCTCTGCGCGATAGCCTCGCACGCGAAGTCGCCGTAGAGCGAATTGGCACGCTCGATGAAGTTTATCGCTGCGCACTCGACGCGGCAAAGCACGGCGCGGCAGTTGCAGTCATCCGCAATACGGTGAATGAAGCCATTGAGAGTTTCGAAACACTCTCGCGCGCGTTCAATGACGTCATGCTCTTTCATGCACGTTTCGCCATGATCGATAGGCAAGGGATCGAGACAGAAGTGGTCAGCCGTTTCGGGAAAGAGGGCACAACAAACCGCAATACGATTCTCGTCGCGACCCAGGTTGTTGAACAATCGCTCGATCTCGATTTCGATCTGATCATCAGCGATTTGGCGCCTGTGGATCTTCTCATTCAACGCGCTGGCCGGCTCTGGCGGCATGCCAGAGGACAAAGACCGATCGCTGGCCCAGCTTTCCTCGTCCTCTCGCCTGAGCCTTCCCCCGATTCTGGAAGCAAATGGCCGACGCCGCTCTTGCCAAAGACCAATTTCGTTTACAATGATGCGGCCTTGCTGTGGCGTTCAGCTAAAGCGATTTTCACTGCTGGAAAAATCGTGAGCTGCACAAGCCTCACCTGCGCAGCGATGGAAAGCGGAGAGGTCCGGGCTTTGGTGGAAGCGGTCTATGGAGATGATAGACTACCCATCCCGCCTTCATTGGAAAAAGCCGAATTGGACGCCGTGGGCACCCAATCCGGCGAACGGACTTTGGCTGGCTATCATGTGCTCGATTTTCAAAAGGGCTATGACTGGGATGGCGTGAAATGGGAGCGGGACACACGGATCAAAACCCGTCTTGGCGAAGAGACAATCACTTTGCGGCTGGCGCGCGTCGAGAACGGCACGGTTGTCCCATGGGCTCCAGTCGAGGCGAATGATTGGCGGCGTGCCTGGGCTCTGTCGGAGGTCAGCCTGCGCCAATCACAATGCGTGGGGTCTGACAATGCACCGGAAGTGCGAGTGCTTGTCGAAGCGGCGAAGCGCTGGTGGACGATTTCAGAGAAGGAGATTCCAGTTGTCGTATTGAAGGAAACGGATGAAGCGGTGGTTTGGGAGGGATCCGCTTTAAATGCGAACATGAAGCCGATGCGGATTATTTATTCCGCTATCGAAGGGCTAAAACTTTCAGATCATCCTTGAGGAGCGCTTGTTCTTTTCGGTCCAGGACGCACGAATTAATCCAATGCGGCTGTGCTTTCTTTTACGCAATTAATGGTTTAGTTTTTCGTGCCCGCGAGGATGAACCATGAATGGGTCGGAAAAGTATGATCAAATTCTCCGTACGCTCGGGGATGAACCGACGTGGCTGACGACCAGCTACTTTTGGGGATAAACGTTCCCCGCAAATGCGGGGACATGAAGACGTGCCTGACTACATTATTGACAGCCACTAAGCGGCGCGATATGGAAAGGGCGAGGCGTGGACTTCCACGCCTCGCCCTGATTCTTGACAACCATGCGAGCTGATTTTGGCGAACGACTCGCAAGGCAAGCCATAGAGGAAACCCGCTATGCCACCACCATAACCATCAGGTGAACCGGACGGATATGAGGCGCAATGTGCTTCTCTATCCGTCCATTGAACAATTTAATTTTCATTGTCAAGGACTAACGCCATGAGCGCATTTTCGCTTATCCATGGCGCATGGATTCCCGTACGTCTTGCTGACGGTACGATCAAACCCATCGCGCCTTTTGAGATCACTTCACACCACACGACAAATCCCATCATCGCCTTCGCGTGGCAGCGGCCCGACTTCGATCTCGCCTCGCATGAATTACTGATTGGGCTTCTGGCGGCGATCTATCCGGCCACCACGCAAAAAGATTGGATCAGGCTCTTCTATGAGCCGCCTGAACAAGCGGCGTTAGAAGCGGCTTTTGAGCCTTTAGCCGATGCTTTCCTGCTCGACGGCGAGGGCCCGCGCTTTCTTCAAGATTTCGACGCGCTCGATGGCGAAGATTTGCCGATCGATTCCTTGTTTATCGAGGCACCTGGCGCCAACACGATCAAGCTTAACAAGGATCTCTTCATCAAGCGCGGCCAATCGCGGGTGATGTCCCGCGCGGCTGCCGCGATGGCGCTTTATACATTGCAGCAATTCGCACCTTCGGGGGGTGCTGGGCATCGCACATCTCTACGCGGTGGCGGACCGCTTGTGACTCTTGCCTTGCCGGACGGCGGGCCTGGTTCACACCCGACGCTCTGGCAAAGGCTTTGGCTGAATACACCCTCTGGTTTGCGGCTCGCGGCTTCGGAGAAGGCGCGCGCTTTCCCTTGGCTCGCACCGACACGGACTTCCACGAAGAAGGAAACAGTCCATGCGGGCGATGTACATCCACTCCAGGGCTTATTTGGCATGCCGCGCCGCATCCGCCTGGTCTTCAAGGAAAATACCGAGAGGCTTTCTTGTTATTTGTCGGGCGCCATCGACGAGACCGTTTGCACGGGTTTTACCGCCGCGCCCTGGGGGGTCAATTACGGAATCTGGCAGCATCCCACGACACCTTACTACAGGCCCAAGGCCAATTCCGACGACCCTCCTTTGCCTGTTCATGCGCCTGAAGGGCGCCTCGGTTATCGGCAATGGCTGGGTTTTGTGTTCGAAGGTGAGGGGAAAATTCCCGCCGCGGGGATCCTCACCGCACAAAGGCGTCTCATGGACCTCAAGCGATCCTGGCGGGACAGCTCACGCCTTCTCGCAGGCGGCTATGCCATGGACAATATGAAGGCGCTCGCTTTTACTGAATCTGAGATGCCTTTGCACCAGCTCGACCCAGCCTTGGTGAAGCAAATCGAAACATTCGCGCGGCTGATGGTCAATGCCGCTTCAGCCGCGACATCTATCCTCGGCATCTCTGTCAAACGTGCGCTCTATGGCGATAAAGCCGAAGTCAAGTTCGACAGCACACCCCTCGAAACGGTGCGCGAACGTCTTTGGGAGCTGACCGAGACAGACTTTCATAAGACGCTTGATACAACCATCAAGCGGCTTGCTGAGGATATGGAAGGCGAAGCGCAAGAGAAGCTTGCGCAGATGTGGCGTCAATTATTGGAGCGCGCAACGCTCACTATCTTCGACGACACCGCGCCGATCGACTCGTTCGACACGCTGAAACCACAAAACGTCGTCGAAGGCCGTAAGCAGCTTGTCTTTTCATTGAAAGGCTATGGCAAGTTAGGCGCAGAGTTTTTCAAAGCGCTCACACTCGATGTACCGGAACAAAAAAAGAAATCCGGCGCGGCATCGAAAGGAAAAAGCAAAGAGGATATTTCGCAATGACCGACGAAGAATTGAAATTTGAAAATAAGAAGACGAGCATAGGTTTTGTCGCACAAAAGTGGTGGGAAGACTGGCGACCCAAAACACAATCGAATGGACGCCGAAGCGGCGATGCAGGTGCATTTGCAAGATTGCGGCGTGCCGATCTTCACGCTGCTATGATCGAAGAAGTCACATGTGATCTATTCAGGAAATTAGAGCCAGAAACGAAAATGCCGCGAGAGTGTCTCTTCGAACGCGCGGCCCTCATCGCTGCGGTTCTCACCCATGTCCGCGAGGATGAGAGCTGGAAAGTTGCAGCCGCAGCGGGTGAAAAAAATGGAGACCAGCATGTATTGCATCCGTTGCGTCTGCGCCGTCTCTTTGCGACGCGCAGCGCACCGGATTGTTTGATCGCTTTCCGCCGTCTCGTCGCCCTGCTCGATAAAAAAGTGAATGTCGCGGATCTCGCTGAAAGCCTTTTCGATTGGCCGGATGAGGTTCGCGGTGACAAACGGCGCACACGTTGGGCTTTCGATTATTACGGCGCCAGTTCCGCCATGCCTCATGCAACCGACCAGGCTGCAGCCTAAAATTATCTCACTCATGTAGCAAAGGGGCTTTTATGTCTCGTTTCATTCAACTCCACATTCTCACCTTCTATCCTCCGTCCAACCTCAACCGCGACGACACGGGCCGGCCGAAATCAGCTGTTATGGGTGGCGTCGAGCGCCTGCGTGTGTCATCGCAAGCGATCAAACGCGCAGTGCGCACAAGCGAGGCGTTCGAACAGGCGCTCGACGGTCATCTCGGTAAGCGCACGCAGCGCTTTGGTGAAGAGATTGAAGACCATTTGATTAAAGAGAAGAGCGCCGCGCCTGAAAGAGCGCGCGAAATCGCGCGCGCGGTTGCCAGAGCTTTCGGCAAGGTTGCCACGATCGATAAGGAAAAGACTGAAAAGCCGAAGAGCAAAAAAGATAAGGAAGTGGTTGAGACGCCGGATGTGCCGGTTGCGCGCACCGCGCAGCTCGCTTTCATCGGGCCGGAAGAGCGTACCGCTGCTTTGGCGCTTGCGGAACAACTGCTCGAAAAAGGGGAAAAGATCGATGAAGGTACCGTCAAGCCTGCGGAGATCTTGCGCCGCGCCGATACCGCGATCGACATTGCCATGTTTGGCCGCATGCTCGCGGATAATGCTGACTTTAATCGCGAGGCTGCCGTGCAAGTCGCCCATGCCGTGACGACACATAAGGTCGTTGTCGAAGACGATTTCTATACGGCCGTCGATGATCTTAAGACCTCGTCGGAAGACGCGGGAGCCGGCTTCATGGGCGAACTGGGTTTCGGCTCCGGCATTTTCTATCTTTATGTCTGCATCGACACCGCCTTGCTCGTCAAAAATCTCGGCGGCGACGCCGCGCTTGCTGCGCAAGGTCTCGACGCTTTCACGGAGGCGTTGGCCACGGTCTCGCCAACGGGCAAACAGGCGAGCTTCGCCAGCCGCTCGCGCGCGTCGTTCATCCTGGCGGAGAAAGGCAACCAGCAGCCTCGCACCCTGGCGGGTGCTTTCGTCAAACCCGTCGGTGGTACAGATATTCTTCAGGACTCGATCAACAAACTCCATGAAATCCGCATTGCTATGGATGCGGTCTATGGTGCTTGCTCAGACGCCCAACGCTTCATGGATGTGACGGCAAGCAAGGGGAGTCTCGCCGAGATCAAGGCCTTCGTCGCGGAGGCCTGCCGGTGACCGCATTTCTCACATTCACCTTGATGGCGCCGCTGGCGTCCTTCGGCGGGATCGCGGTTGGCGAACGCCGCGCAGGCGGGGATCGCCCGGCGAAGTCTGCGATTCTCGGGCTGGTCGCGGGAGCTCTTGGTGTCGAGCGCGAGGATAACGCTTCGCAAATGGCGCTTGCCCGCGAGCTGTTCTATGCGGTCAGAAGCGAAGACATGAAGAGCGTGCGCTCTCCGCGTCGTCTGATGACCGATTATCACACAGCGCAGAGTCCGCCGCGCGGCCGCAATCAGCGTTTCAAAACGCGGCGTGAAGAAGTCGCGGACAAGCAGACCCTTGGCACCATCCTATCCTACCGAGAATACCGTAGTGACTGCGCTTTCACAATCGGGCTCTGGCCGCGTAGTTCTGCGATGCGCTTCGGCCTTGAGGATATCGCGGAAGCCCTGCGCAAGCCTGCGTTCGTACCCTACGCCGGACGCAAGGCCTGTCCATTGATGCTGCCGATGCGGCCATTGATCATCGAGGCGGTCAATGTTCGAGACGCGTTCATACAGCGTGACGGCACATGTGAAAGTCAGAGGACGTTTCTTCAGGACTATCATCTTGCCGCGGAGCCTCGCATGTTGGCTCTCGATGCTGATGCTGACGAAGAGACTGGTCATCACCGCGAGCGCCGCCGCGATGAAATTATCGATAGAAGCCGCTGGCAGTTTGGGATGCGTGATGAACTTGTCTGCGCCTGGGACGGAGGCGCCGCATGAATTCGCTTTATCTCTCTCGTCTTGCGTTGCGTCGCGACGCCTCAATCGCAGCCCTGGCACCTTTACTTCTGCCTCCAGATACGGGCGCGCAGACTGGGGTCACGCATCGGCTCATTTGGACAGCTTTCGCTGATGACAACGACCGTAAACGAGATTTTCTCTGGCGTCAGGATGAGAAGAGCCGTTGGCTCGTGCTCTCGGCGAGACCGCCGGAAGATCCACATCGGCTTTTTGAAATCGAGAGCAAGGCTTTCACGCCCGTCTTGGAGGCCGGGCATCGCCTGACGTTCGCTCTTCGAGCCAACGCGGTTGTCACGCGCAAAGATGAGAAAGGACGGCCGAAACGCAGCGATATCGTCATGGATCGTTTGCGGGAGGTTCCCCATGGCGCGCGCGCGCAAGAGCGCGGGCGTCTTGCCGCCGAAGCCGGTCGCGATTGGCTTGCTCGGCAAGGCGCGAAATCCGGCTTCCGGCTCGACCGAATAGATGTCGTCGCATATCGGACTGAAAAGATTCCGCGCAGCGACAAAAAGCCGATTGAATTGGGCCTTCTTGATCTCGAAGGCGATATCAGCGTTGAGACGCCCGAGATTTTTTTGCCCGCGCTTGCAGTGGGCTTTGGCAAGGCAAAGGGCTTTGGCTGCGGGCTCATGCTGATCAGGAGATGCCTGTGAGCGAACCGAACCGCGCTGGCATGCCGGGGCTGCCGCCGCCGCGTCCCATCCCGATGAAGGAACGCTCTTCGATCCTGTTCATCGAAAAGGGACAACTCGATGTTCTGGACGGTGCCTTCGTTGTGGTCGATAAAAACGGTATTCGCACGCATATTCCGATCGGCGGACTTGCCTGTCTCATGTTGGAGCCAGGTGCCCGGATCAGCCATGCCGCCGTGGTCCTTGCCGCGCGCGCCGGCACGCTTATCGTTTGGGTCGGTGAAGCGGGTGTAAGGCTGTATGCGGCTGGCCAGCCGGGCGGCGCGCGGTCTGATCGCCTCCTTTATCAGGCCAGATTGGCACTTGATGATGCCACCCGCCTCAGGGTTGTGCGGAAAATGTATGAAATGCGATTTGGAGAGACGCCGCCGGAGCGTCGTTCGATCGAACAGTTGCGTGGCATCGAAGGCGCGCGCGTCAAGCGCCTTTATGAATTGCAAGCACGCGAACACGGCGTCACTTGGAAAAGGCGTGATTACGATCCCACACATTGGGGCGCCGCCGATGTGCCGAACCGCTGCCTAAGTTCGGCGACGTCTTGCCTTTATGGATTGGCTGAGGCTGCCATTCTCGCAGCCGGCTATGCACCCGCGATCGGTTTTATCCATACTGGCAAGCCGCAAAGTTTCGTCTACGATGTGGCGGACGTTTATAAATTTGAAACGGTCGTACCAATTGCTTTTCGGATTGCCGGGCGCGCCGCTAAAGGCAAGCTTGAGGGGGATGCGGTTGGTGAGACACGCCGTGCCTGCCGCGACATATTCCGCAAGTCTAATCTTCTTGAGCGTCTCATTCCAGGTATAGAAGAGATGCTTTCAGCGGGAGGCTTGGCATTACCTGAGCAGCCACCCGAAGCGATGCCTGTTGCTTTCGAAGATCCAGGAGGGCTGGGCGATGCTGGTCATCGTGGTTGAAAATGCGCCGCCGCGATTGCGGGGCCGTCTGGCAGTCTGGCTCCTTGAAGTGCGGGCCGGCGTTTACGTCGGAACTTATTCACGCAAGGTCCGTGAGATGATCTGGGAACAAGTTATCGGCGGAATAGAAGACGGTAACGCTGTCATTGCTTGGGCCGCGAATAATGATGCGGGTTTCGAATTTGAGACCTGCGGTTCGAATCGCCGAAGCCCCGTGGATCTTGATGGGTTCAGGCTGGTATCGTTCTTGCCGTCTGAGGCCAGACCGCGTGATGTCCCGCGAGACACAGATCCGGGAAGAGACGCGGTGCGACCCAATGACGTTCCCTTTTGAAAGCGGTGGCTGGGACATAACGGGAACGCTGGTAAGGTTGTTTGACATCGTAAATCTATTTGTGGCGCAATGGGTTGCACCCAAGAGCGTTCCCCGCACACGCGGGGATGAACCGATACAGTGATGCGGGGAGGATTCTTGTTCACGGCGTTCCCCGCACACGCGGGGATGAACCGATAGATGCCGTCTGCTGCGTTTAGGCGCCTAAGCGTTCCCCGCACACGCGGGGATGAACCGACGGCGCTC
>JAATEW010000358.1 GCA_015655535.1 Hyphomicrobiales bacterium
GGAGCGCAGGATATATTCTTGAATCGACGCGCGAATCCACCACATGGCATAGGTGGCCAGGCGGAAGCCCTTATCTGGCTCGAAGCGTTTGACGGCCTGCATCAGGCCGACATTGCCTTCGGACATGACTTCCCCGATCGGCAGCCCGTAGCCGCGATAGCCCATGGCGATCTTGGCGACGAGACGCAAATGCGAGGTGACAAGCCTATGCGCGGCATCGAGATCTTCGTGCTCACGCCAGCGCTTGGCGAGCATATATTCCTCTTCCGGCGCCAGCATAGGGAAACGCCGGATTTCGTTCAGGTACCGGGAAAGACCGGCTTCCCCGGAAAGAATTGGAAGCGCAGCAGCCATTGGTATTAAATCCTCCTCTCGGGCCCCTTTTCAGCGAGCCCGCAAACGCCGCCACCAGGTTCGGTCAACGGCGCAACACATCAATATAGGTGCGATTCCCTTGACTGAAAGTGGCCGGCTGCCGCGCACGCATTACAAATCGGCAAGCTTTCGCCGGACGTCATTTCCACAACCCGATAACGAATAAACTGCCTTCCAGTTTGGGCTTTTTTACGCTCGACCCATCAAAATCCCTTGAACCCGCAGGGCCGAAAACAAGAGCCGGCCTTTAACAACGGGTTAAGGCTGAGAGGGCCGCACCGGATCAGGGAAAACTTATCTTTTCAAAGAACCCGCGACATGAGCTGAATCAATCGGTCCGTTTCTGCAAGCCCAGCGTACCGCCGCGGGAATCAGCCGACATGTAATTGAATTCCAGCCTCTTTTTGCAAATGCCCGAGAACCTTGAACAGGTTGTCCGCATTCGGATTACCCTTTGGGCCAAACATCCGGATCAAGCTTTTTGACGGCGTTCCAATACTTTCGGCAAGTGCGGTAAAGCCGACCGTAGCCTTGATGTAGTCGCGCAGAACGGCCTTGCCGGTTTCCAAGTCGCCGGACAGCATGGTTTCGACGCTTTCACGTAATAGGGCTTCACAAAATCCAGGATCACGGGCAAGCCGGGCCTCGACCGTCGATTTGAAGCTTCGTGTCACTGTCATTTCGGCCTCCGCTTTTTGTAATCGGCCCAATATTCCTTTGCGCAGGCGATGTCCGCGTCTTGCCTCCGCTTTGTTCCGCCGGTCAACAAGATCACCAGCACATCGCCGTCGCGCC
Source organism: Hyphomicrobiales bacterium (assembly GCA_015655535.1). GTDB lineage: Bacteria > Pseudomonadota > Alphaproteobacteria > Rhizobiales > Beijerinckiaceae > Methyloferula. The sequence continues at coordinate 1,171 of JAATEW010000358.1, forward strand.
CGAGATAGAGCCGGTATCCCGGCCCCCAATCGATGCGAAACTCCTGCACACCGGCGCCGACGCCTTTGGCGTTCGAAAAATTGCCATGGCGCAGCCGCTCGACAGCGACAGTCACTTTTGCCGCCGCCTGCGCATCGAGCGCGTCGAACCATTCGGCAAAGGGCGAATAGCCATCCTTGTCTTGATAGAGGAGCACATCGACCATTGTCATAGGTAACATATATGTTACCATTTTGCAAGATCTGCCTCCGCTTTGTTCCGCGAGGCCGGCGCAACTTTCGTGTCATTAAAGCCCCGCCGCCAGCGCCCCCCGCAGCGCTTCGAGATCGTCCGGCAGCTCGCTTTCAAATAAAAGCTCTTTCTGCGTGACCGGATGCGGGAAGCCCAAAATCCCGGCGTGAAGCGCCTGCCGGTTGAGATTCAAGAGCAAAGCTCTCGCTTTGGGTCCGAGCAAGGGCTCTTTCGTCTTGAACCCCTTTGCATAGAGCGGATCGCCCAGGATCGGATGGCCGAGATGGGCCATATGAACCCGGATCTGATGGGTGCGCCCCGTCTCCAGCGTGCAGGCGATGAGGCTCGCGATCGGCGCGTCGCGGTCCGGCACGGAAAAGCTTTCGAGCACTTCCCAATGGGTGACGGCGTGCCTTCCCCGCGCCTCCGGCACGACAGCCATTTTCTGGCGATCCGTCGCATGCCGGCCGAGCGCCGCCTCGACCGTACCGGAGGGGCGTTCCGGCACGCCCCAGACGAGCGCGAAATAGGTCCGCTCCAGCGGAAGCGTGTGGCCATGGTCGGCGAAAAGCTTGGTCAGGCCGCGATGCGCTCTATCGGTCTTGGCGACGACCAAAAGCCCGGACGTATCCTTATCGAGCCGATGCACGATGCCCGGCCGCCGGACGCCGCCGATCCCGGACAGGCTCAAGCCGCAATGGCCGATCAGCGCATTGACCAAAGTGCCGCTTTGGTGGCCCGCCGCCGGATGGACGACGAGCCCAGGCGGCTTATCCAGGACGAGGAGATGATCGTCCTCGAACACGATATTGAGCGGAATATCTTCGCCATGCGGCACCGGATCGACGGGCTCCGGCATGACGAGCGTCACCTGTTGCCCGGCGCGCAGCTTCGTCGAGGCCGTGGCGGCTTTGCCGTCGACTTCGACCTCGCCCTGGTCGATCAGGCTTTTGAGCCGTGTGCGGGAGAGCCCGGCCCCGCTCGCCGCGCGCACCAGAAAATGGTCGAGCCTCTCGCCGGCATCGGCATCCTTGACAAGATAGACGCCCGCCTCCTCGGGCTCGGCCAAAGCCTCGTCCGGCTCAAGCCCCTCCTCCGCCAGAAGCAGGATTGCCTCCGCCTCGGCAGCCTCAGCTTCCACGTCCGCTTTCGATATGCGTTTCGCCACCGATGAACCGTCCAAATATTTCTATGTTTGTCGCGCCTGCTTCACCATGAAGCACGCATTTGCTCAAGAAATGAAGAAATCATCTTTCGCGGGCAGGTAGCTTCTTGCAAACCATGATCTCACCCGAAAAGCGAGACCGATCTCTTGTCGCTGCCAGCCGACACCCCCGTTCCGCCGCCGATGTCGATTCCAAGACTCTATCTGCGCGTGATCGCGCTTTTAAGGCCGGAAGCCCGCCTCGCCGCGATCCTCGCCGTGTCGAACCTGTTTCTGGCGACGGCGCAATTCGCCGAGCCTGTGCTGTTCGGGCGCATCATCGACCGGCTGACGGCGGCAGCCGCGGCAGCACGCGTCCCGACTTTGGCCGAGCTTACGCCTTTACTTAGCGCCTGGGTCGGTTTCGCCCTTTTTTCCATCGCAGCGGCGGTTTTAGTGGCGCTTCATGCGGACCGGCTCGCGCATCGCCGCCGCATGGCGGTGATGGCGCTTTATTTCGAGCATGTCCTCTATCTGCCGCTCAGCTTTCACTCCTCGGTCCATTCGGGCCGGCTTTTGAAAGTCATGCTCGAAGGCGCCGCCGGCATGTTCGGGCTCTGGCTGTCGTTCTTTCGTGAAAACTGCGCCTCGCTCGCGGCTTTGGCGATCCTTCTGCCGGTATCGCTCGTCGTGAACTGGCGGCTCGCCTCGATGCTGATCGTGCTCGTCCTCTTTTTCGGTCTGCTGACGGCCTTCGTTCTGCGCAAGACCGAGACGCTGCAAAGATCGGTCGAAGTCAAGAACAGTTCCTTCGCCGAACGGGCCTCGGACGCGCTCGGCAATGTGCCGGTCATCCAGAGCTTTACCCGCGTCGACGATGAAGTGCGCGCGATGCGCGACA
>JAATEW010000357.1 GCA_015655535.1 Hyphomicrobiales bacterium
CACCTTACGGGCACGCTCAATCGATCGGCCTGCCGAAAAGCGGCCCATCATCATCCGAGGCATCGCGAGTCCCGGCGCTATAATAGCCCGCGAAAAACGGCGTCCCGACGCCGTCGATCGGATCGAATACGCCATATCTATAGCCATTGACCGCCGAGGTGGGGGTCCAGGCCCAGGAGCGCACGGAATCGGCGATCACAGCCTGCTGAACAGGATTGCCGTAAGGTCCATAATAACTGTGGGCGGTACGATAACGCTCAGCGCCGGCCCGAATGCTTGCCGGCAAGGGATAGAAGCCAAGCCCGCTCCTGCTGTCGCCGACGAGATCGACATAGCGCCGGCCGTGCCGGAAGGTTACGCCGGTTTGGACATGCGCATAGCCGACATGACCGCGTACGCCGTGCCCGATGTCGCGATAGGCGCTGCGGCCGGTGTAAAGCCGCGCTTTCGGGAGCGCCAGCTCCCCCTTGAAGGGTTCGAATTTGAGGGTCTCGCTCTTGACCGCGTCGCCTTTGCCCGTGCCGCTATCGGCCTGCGCGCTCTGGATCGTCACCTGAGGCGCGGCAGAAGCCGCGACCGCCGTGGTCACGAGCGCGGCGAGGCTCGCCGCCAGCAGTGTTTTCCTAGCCATTGCCATTCTCCACCTGCCGCCGCTTTCAGAGCAACGACGCCTAGATAACGGCTAAGGCATAGGCGAAGTTCCAATGAACCGGACTCACATGGTAAAGAAGACAGAAGCACCCGCTTGCGAGCCGTGAACTCAGCCGATAACCGGGTTCAAGAGCCGCATCATCTCGTCCGAAAAGTCTGCAACTTTTCGGGATGATGCTTAATGCTCGACGATGGTCTCGACCTTCTGGGTGATCTGCGTGCCTGTCGCGTCCGGCGTAAAGTCCATCGGCACATCGAACGTGTGGCCGCAGCCGATCAAAGTCCAGGTTTCCCACCATGGCCGGAACTTGGCGTCCGCGCCGGGGTCTGGCGTCGCCGGATCCTTGAGGCCGAAACCTTCAAATCGCGTATTGGTGATGATGAATTGTTTGCAATCCTTTTGCCGCACGCCGGGGCCCATCATCGCATAGAAAAGGGCGTCATGCTGCAAACGCAAATTGGCATGTGTCGTACCGGGAAGCCCGGCCGTCATTTGCAGCTTGCCGTCGGTCCCGACGAAAAAATTCAGATTGAGGATCGTATCATTGCCGCAGCCCTTGATGGGAAACCGTTCCCACCACGAGCCCGCCGTCGGAACCCCCTCCGGACCGAATGTGATCGACTGGACCGGACTTATGGTTGTCTCGGGAGATTGAAGCGTTGGGCATTTTTGAAAGACTTCTTTCGGAAAAACGCCCAGCGCCTTGTTCAAGACCTGCATGTGAAAATCAGATGCCAGATATTTCTGAAACAACGCCCGGTCGAACTCCGGCGCCTGCGCTCGCGCGCCGAACGCGAGGCACATGACGATAAAGAACGAGAGAGCCCGTGCAGCCTGGCGTGTCAGCCGCCCTACTCCGCCGCCGTCTTCGCGCCACCGAAGCGCCGCTCGATATAATTGTCGACGATGGCCTTGAACTCGGCGGCTATGCCTTCGCCGCGCAGGGTCATGGCCTTTTCGCCGTCGATGAAGACGGGCGCGGTCGGCGTCTCGCCGGTGCCCGGCAGCGAAATGCCGATATCGGCATGTTTCGACTCGCCCGGCCCGTTGACGATGCAGCCCATCACCGCGACATGCAGATTTTCAACGCCCGGATAGCGCGTGCGCCAAAGCAGCATGCCTTCGCGGATGTAGCTTTGGATATCCCGCGCGAGCTCCTGAAACACCGTCGAGGTCGTGCGGCCGCAGCCGGGGCAAGCCGCCACCAGCGGAATGAAGGTGCGAAAGCCCATGGTCTGCAGCAATTCCTGCCCGACCTTGACTTCGAGCGTACGGTCGCCGCCGGGCTCTGGCGTCAGCGAAATGCGGATCGTGTCGCCAATGCCTTCCTGCAAGAGGATGCCAAGCGCGGCCGAAGACGCCACAATGCCCTTCGAGCCCATGCCGGCCTCGGTGAGACCGAGATGCAGGGCATAATCGGTGCGCATCGCCAGCATGCGATAGACCGTGATCAGATCCTGCACCTGCGAGACTTTGGCCGAGAGAATGATGCGGTCCTTGCCAAGGCCGATCTCTTCCGCACGCTTGGCCGACATTAGCGCCGATTGCACCATGGCCTCGCGTGTCACCGCGCCCATGTCGAGCGGCGTATTGGATTTCGCATTCTCATCCATCATGGCGGTCAAGAGATCTTGATCGAGCGAGCCCCAATTGGCGCCGATGCGCACCGCCTTGCCATATTTGATCGCGGTTTCGACGATGGTCGAGAATTGGCTGTCCTTCTTATCGCTGAACCCGACATTGCCGGGATTGATGCGATATTTGTCGAGCGCTTCGGCGCAGGCCGGATGATCGGCCAGGAGCTTATGGCCGATGTAATGGAAATCGCCGATCAAGGGTACGTCGCAGCCCAATTGCAGGAGCCGTTCCTTGATATGCGGCACGGCGGCCGCAGCCTCATCGCGATCGACGGTGATGCGGACGAGTTCGGAGCCTGCCTTGGCGAGCGCCTCCACCTGGGTCACGGTCGAAGCCACATCGGCCGTATCCGTATTGGTCATGCTCTGGACGACGATCGGAGCGCCGCCGCCGACCATCACGGACCCCACGCGCACACCCACGGCGGTGCGCCGCGGTTTGGGCCCGGAGGCAAGCGGTTCAGAAGAGAAGCTCGAAAAAAGGGAGGCGACGGTCATGGATGCCTTTAAGG
>JAATEW010000038.1 GCA_015655535.1 Hyphomicrobiales bacterium
TCATGCCATCATGAACCTGAAGGCGATTGTTCGTCGTGTCGATCGTGATCTCGCCGACCCTGCCGATAAATGTCGAAAGGAAAGAGAAAGCTTCGCGCAGATGTTGAAGTCTGATGCTCATGCAAGCATGTTTCCTGTTTTATCGCATTTTCGGCCGCAAAACCGGTATCCGCTTTTGCTGAAAATGCTTATGATGATGCAAGTCCGAGATCGATGACATTCGGAAAGGGATCGGAAGCGAAACCGAAGTCGTCATATTCCGCCGGCGTTCCGCTCGCGAGGCCGCAATCGACATTGGTGCCGACCGCTAGCGCCTGCGCGACAGGGCCAAGCAGGCTCGAACCGACCGGTTTAAAATCATAGGCCGTGCAATCGGCGAGCGACTGCACGGCATTGCCGAAGACGTTGAAGCTTTGAAACTTCAGAAAAAAGCTTGTCCCAATGTAGAGCATCGGCAAAGCATATTTGAAGATCGCATTGTCGAGACGCGTGAAGATGGCACCGCTTGCATGGGAGGCTGGCGATGATCCATAGATGCCGCGCGCAAGGCCCGTCAGCGCATAGGTGGCTGTTCCAGTGAGAGCCGCCGCCGTATAGGTCAGGAGTTCCTGATCGACGAGGCAAAGCGTGACGCCGTTTTCGGCATCACTTGTGGTCGCCGAATTCAAGATGCCATTGCTCTGCGCCATATTCACCGCGAGCGTATTGATCATATCTATCGTCCCGAAAGGTGCGGCATTCGAATCCTGGCCCGAAGCCGATGCCAGAGGCGCTGTGAGAACGCCTTGCCGCGCCGGAGCCGTCACCGTTCCAATCGCCGTGTAGGTCGTATCGTCTTTCGAGATCCAAATGACCGCGCCGCCCCAATTGGGGTCGGCGACGCCGGACGTTCCGCCGGAAAGACCAATCCAGACTTCCGCTTCACCGTTCGCGGTCAATGCCGCGGGGGGCTCGATGATCACCGGCGGGTTGACGGAGGAAGGCGCCAGATTGCGATTGACGCTGTTGCCCGCTGAGGTCTGGACGGGATAGGTGACGGCCGTCGCGGTGCCAGCCGGAAACTCTTCCGCCATGACGGTGAGAAGCCCGTTTTCATCTTCGTCGATTTCGATGATGCGCACCGCGCTATTGGCAAGCCCAAGGCCCGCGTCGGTGATGGTGACGAGATCCATCGGCTCGAGCAGGCAATATTCCCAAGACAGCTTGAATGTATAGGTATTGCGAATATAAAGCCCGCGCTGCAAAATGAGTTGGGCCGATGTCATCGCAACATTGGCGTCGCAGATTTCGTGCGCGGTGACCGTCGAAGCTATGCGCAGCCCATAGAGATCGATCGCATTCTGATCGAAGGCCGTGAGCGGCGTCGCGGCATAGGCATTCGAGCGGTCGAGGATTTCGACCGGCTGCATGTTGTAGGCAGCATAGGGATCGGTGCGCGCGACCTGCACGGGATCGTCGCCGTCCGTATAAATAAAGTCATCATCGGTCAAATTATAGATGGGCGTCAGATCTGGCGTGAAGGTCACGCCATTGCCGGTGACCGCGGCATCGCCATAGGAGATGAATTTGAGCCTGCCGCCCGACCAAATGGCTGCCGTGTTTGTGAGTTGAAGCCAGCGCGCCAAAATGGAGTTCGCCGCTTCCTGATTTGTCAGCATCGGCGAGAGCGCTAGGCCGGTGGCCCGGCAATAGATCTGATAACAGGCGGCGCCGCCGAACAATGTCGTCGCATCTATGCTTGCTGATGGGAATCCGACGCCATATTGCGCATTGGTCAAAAAATCCTGGATGATCTGCGCCGGGTCGCCATCGCCAAGGCCCGAGACGCCTGTCGAGCCGCTCAGGACGCCGAAGATCTCGACATTGGTAATATCGAGCGAACCGCTGGATCCGAGGTTATAATTTGGCGCCGCGAGATAGGCGAGGCCAGGATAAGCGATGGCCTGGTCCGGGTGCCTGCCCGACAAATAGCCCCAGATGCTTTGCGGTGTCGTGCCGCTGAACAAGGACATGGACGCGTCCTTGACGGCCGCGTTGGACAAAGCCGCCGCGATCGAATTGATCGGCGGGTTGACCGTCGAAAGCGAATAGCTGCTCTGGCCTTTCCAAATCGTGCCGACCGCGCCGATCGGCCCTTCGCATAAGCCCATGATGATGGCGATCACATAAAGATAGCCATTCATCTGCAGGTTCGAACCGCCCCCGCCGCCCTTACCGCTGCTCGGCGTCGCCGTATATTGCGGAATAGAGGTGAAATCGGCCTCCCAGACGATATTCGGCGCGAGCGCATTTTGTCCGTAGGCGATCGGCACCGGCAGCGCATTGCTGGACGTCTGGATCTGAAGACTTGTATAGCTCGGCTGGATCGTCGGCGCCGGGCTCGCATGCGAACCGCTCATGGATGCGATATCCGCCAGTAAGAGAAGAACTTCAATTTGCGCTTGGGTGACGAAAGGTCGAGATTTTGCGCCAAGGCCTCTTCAAGGACGCAATGCGCCGGAAGATAGGCATGGACGAAGGTCAAAGGGCGCGCCAGCGTGATGATTCCGCCATGGCTGTAACAGCGCCCATAGCGAAAGACGATAATGTCGCCGGCTTGCGGGTCTTCTATCTCGGAGCAGCGATCGAAGACAAAGCCGAGATAGCGCTCTTCGCTCCTGTGCAGATGCCAGTCCGGCGCATAGGGACGCGGGTCGAACGGCGCGCAGAGCCCTGTATCGACGAAGACACGCACGATCAGCATGCCGCAATCGATACCTGCGCCGCGCACATCGGCCGCATGATGATAGTGCGTGCCGATCCATCGCCGCGCCTCGGCGACGACGGCAGCGCGCTGCTCTTGCTCTTGGTTCATGAAGGGTGGACTCAATAGGCGGCGGTCGGGGGCGGCACGAAGGGAAAGCCGCGAAAATTGCCAAGATTGTTGAACTGCGATTGGCATGTCAGCAATGTGTGATCGCAGCCTTGAAAGACTGTGAAGGCGTCGCCGGGCGACGGCACATTGGGCAGAGCCGAGCTCAGCACGAGCGCGCTCGACGACGCCGATTTGATATTGGCCGAGACGCCGGCATTGACGCCAGATGAGAATAAAATCGTGCCCTGCGTGAAGACGGAAGAGGACGATCCCCAATTGATCTCTATCGCCGTGGAGCCGGAGCCAACGGTTCCATTCGATCCGAACGCGCTCTTCAAAAGGCCGCAGCCGGAATCATAAAGAACATGCACGCATTGCGGCGAATAGAGATTGCGCGGCATATTGAGGTCGAGCAACACGAGGTCGGAATTGACGGTGATCTGCGCCGTCGTGCGTCCGACCGAATCGATCGTCCCCACGCGTCCCTTGAAAAGAATTACGCTGCCGACCGGCACCGCCGTCCAACTCGTCAGAAAGGCTTTCTCGCGCTGGATCTCGCAGCCATCGAAGACGCCATTGCGGATCGCCTCAAGAAACGCCACGCCATTGATCGTATCTGTCGGCCGCGCGCTGATCGTGATCTGCTGCTGATCGACATCGAGGCCGACGGCGCATTTGAATCTGAGGCCATCAACCAGGACGGAATTGCTCAGATAGGTATAACCATTGAGCAGGATCGGCACATCAGCGTTGGTGTAAGTCAGGATCAGGCCGGTGCGCAAAGTGAACGTATAGCAATCCGCCATCAGCACTTGCGCATCCGGTGCCGCGCGCGCCGCGTTGAGCAGATTGACGAGTGCCGTCGAAGCGGATCTCATGGTTTCACGCTCCGAAACTTCAAGGCATCCACTTTCCAAAGACCATTCATGAAATTTTCGAAATCTTCCTGATCGTCGAGAAAGCGGCAGACGAAGGCGAAGGCGAAATCACCCGTGATCGCGACGCCGGATCCTGGCGCCGTGGTGAAGGTCAGCGTGTTTGGCTGAACCAGGCCCCAGCCGCTCGCTTGCGCAGCACCGTTCAAATAGATCTGCGTGACGGAAGCCACCCAGGAGACCGGCTCCGTAAAGCCGCCAAGCGTGCGTTGAAACGCGAAGCTCTTCGTTGCGCCATCACCGACGCCGATGACCTGGCCCGTCACCGCGTTATCGGAGGGGTCGGTGTAGAGAAAACTGCCATATTGGCCTTGGCATTGCAGATAAAAGCCCATCAGGCTCTACAAGGAATGATCGGCAAGGCCCGCATAAGCAGCGCCTGACGACAGGCCCTCATAGGTCAGTTCGAACTCATAGAGCGTGCCGGCATAAAGCGGGCTGCGGACTTCGCGGCCGGAGGCATGGCTTGCGACCCGCGTCGAAAAGGTCGGTCGCTTATGCACCGACCAGCCCTGGCCGGGCAGTGTGGGAAAAGAAGGCGGAGCCGTCATGCGGATGCAAGTCCAAGATAGATGAAAAGAGCTGTCGGGCCGGATGAGATTCCGCAATGCGCGTCGCGGCCGGATAGGATTTGCGCCAACATCTGGCAGAGGAAGCTTGGCTAGCCTGCCTTAACCGAGCGGAGCTTCAAGGATTGCAGCGTGAACAAGCGGCTCATGAATTCTTCGAGATCCTGCTGATCGTTTTCAAACCGGCACAAAAATGCCGCGCCGGCGCCGAAACATGAGGCCAAGGGAGAGGCAAAAGTAAAAGCGCCGTTTTGGCCCCGCTGCGTATCGAAGAAGGCGATGATCGCCTGAAGATCCTGCGTGACATCCTCGCGCAGGACATCGAAGCTGAGTTCGATCTCATAGAGCGGCGTGGACATTTTCGCTGTCCGGCTTTGCCGCCCGGAGACATGCTCCGCCACGCCTGTCGCGAAGCCCGGCCGGTAGTGGATCGACCAGCCCTGCCCGTTGAGAACGGGAAAGACCGGATAGCTCGTTGTCACAGGCACGCTATCCGGCACCGGCGGCACGAGATAAGGCCCCTTGCCCGCGAGCCATTGCCCGGCACGCCAATTACCGGCATCGCCCCAAATATCGCCGCGGACCGGAAAAGCGGGAAACGGCCGCGCGTCCCAGTTCCAAACCGACATGAATGCCGGTTCGATCATCTTCACGCCCGCCGCGGAGATGGCGTTATGACCGTCCGTGATCCAATATTCATAGATCGCCTGCAAAGCGAGAAGCTGGATCTCTTCATCCTGGCGTGGTCTGAAGCCGCCGCCGGCCTGCCGGTCCCAGATCGACCAATAAGGCGTGAAGCTTTCGCTCGACTTTGGATCGAAGAAGACATTCGGCTGATTCGTGCCGCGATCGCAGGACGAAAAACCATATTCCGCGAATGCGATCGGCTTCGATCGCGCGATCCATTGCGTCGGCGGACCATGCGGCGCGAAACCCTGCCCGTCGCCATGGTCATAGATGGCCTGATGGGGGTTGTTCCACCACCAGCGCAATTGCTTATTGGCCAGCAATTGCTGATTGGCGAAATAAGGCTGGCGATTTTGCGCGTGCCTGTCGCCTTCCAGCAGCGAGACACGCAAATCCGATCCATTCGGATCGAAGCCCGGTCCGTCATTTGTGCTATCGGCGTAGAACCAATTGAATTTCTCGCCGCCTTCAATATTGGCCTTGAGATAGGGCTTCGAATAGATCGTCGGCTGACCGGACAGACCGAGGCCGTTCATCGTGCTCGCGGAAGGCGGCCAAGCCGCCGCGTCCGGCGCCGGATCGCTCCAATGGATCACGTCGAGACCGCCCGTGCCCGTCGTCCAATCGGAGAGCGGCAGATAATTGTCGAAACAAACGAGGTCGATATTCTCATGCGCATAGAGTTGATCGAGATGCGGCCATTGTCCGTTCTCGCCCGGATGCTGAAAGCCCATCCAATCCGACCAATCGGCCGAATAGGAAATGAGATTGTGAAGTCCGGCCACATCCTTGGTGAGGCCAGCACCATCGAAGATGCTGCGTATATCATCCGTTAGCTGCATGAGTCCGGCGACGAAAGGATAGTCCCATGTGACCTTGCCGCCGCCGCCTGTGGTGCCCGCCTTGGTCCAGGCCGGACCCCGGATCGTTTCAAGCCCGCGCAATTCCGAGCCAAGCAAAAAGAGATCGACGCCGCCCGCGACAACGCAGAGATTGGCATAATGCAGGATCATGCGGCGGAAGGAATAATCCGTTGCCGGGCCCGAATAGGCGACGGTGAGATTGGCCGCATCGCGTGTGAATTGCGACGGCGTGGCCGATCCGAGGAAGCTATCGACAGCAGCCGTCGCATCGCTTGACATATCTGTGCCCGTGTAAGCGATCCGGCCGCGCCAGGGAAATCCATCAACGGTCATGAGGATGAATGGATAGAAGACGACACGTAAACCACGCGCTTTCAAATCCTCTATGCAGCGAACGATCGATTGATCGGACGGCGTCCCGCTATAAACAAAGGATGAGTCGTTCTGCGGGATCGGAATGAGACCGGACGAACCTTGCGTCAATCCCGAGCAGCGCAAGAGATCGCTGCCGCCAGCCGCCTTTTGAAAGGTGCCACCGATGTAAGTGGTCGATGGGTAGATCCGGCAGGCGGAGACATCGAGAGAATTGCCGAACCAGGCGACGACGAGCGCCACCGTTTCGCAATGGGGAAACTGCGCCTGAAGCTGATCGAGCGCGATCGCATAATCCGTGACCGCCCCCGCGCCGCCGGAAGCATAGAGATTGACCGGCTGGAGGCTTGGCTCGCCGGCACGCTGGCCGAGATAAGCAAGGGTGTCATAGGTAAACTCTCCCGTCGCTGGGAGAAGATTGATGCCTTTGACGAAGCCCATATCAGGCCTGCAGTTTTTTCAGGCCGAGATGCGTCCCGAGACGCACGCCCTCGTTGATCGTACGCAGGATCTCTTTGCCATTGCCTCTGATCCAGCGTTTCACGTCGCCCGAATCCATGGCCGAAACGTTGAAATGCGTAGCGTGATTGACGGTCACGCCGGACGGCCCGCCGCCGCCCGCAGCATTGGCCATCAGCGATTGCGCCCAAGGCGTTTGCGCAGCGGGCACGATCATTTCGCCTTGATGGACTTGCGCGACCATGTCTGAGGGCAATTGCCATGCGCCCGTATCGAAGCTTGCCATGGCAGCGACAGTGGCTTCTCCCGCCGCGGCAGGTCCGGCAGCAGCCGGACCCATGAGCGGCGACAGGAAGCCGAAAATGCCGGCGAAAGCCTCTTTGGAGGATGCCAGAATCTGCGTGATCATGCTTCCGAATGTTGCCGTCTGAGTCGCCGCAGCGCCTGCGCCCTCGACGCTGGTGCGCGCGGTGACGCCCGCCGTCGTAGCTGTCGTCTGGGCTGTCTCGGCCGCTTGAGTCGCGGCAACCTTGGCCGCCTGTCCGGCGAGCCAGTCAGCGACCGTCCGGATCCGAGCTTGAATGAAGCTTTGCACGATCGACAAAGCGACATTCTGCACTGCCTGCTGCAAAGTCTGATGGCCCCGGATCATTTGCATGATCGAACTCGAAATACTCGAACCGATTTGATCGAAAGTCCGGCGATAGTCGTTATAGATCTCGCGATTGACGCTCGTCTCGATCTGCTGCCGGCGCAAAGCGCTTTGACTCTGGAGCTCTTCGATCTTGCGCTGCTCGGTGGCGAAAGCGGTTGTACCCTTCTCGTAAGTCGCCTGCACTGCCTGCAGATAGCGCGTTTCGACATCCTCGCGTTGCTGTTCGAGCGCGAGAAGGCTTGTCAGCTCCTGCTCGTGCGAAATCTGCGAGGTCTGCGCCTGTTCGCGAACGGACGATTGCTGCTCCTTGATGCCGTTCAAAGCGATGTCATATTGTTCGCGGGCACTATTCCGCGCGTTCGCGAGCACTTCGTCGCCGGACGCCCGCGCCGCATTGGCACTCTGCGCCAGGCTGTTTGAAAAAGCCTGACCGAGCGACTCAAACGAAGACGAAACCTGCGCCGCGCCGCCGCGCAATGTCGAGCTGCTCGATTGAACTGCGGACGTTGCCTGCTGAATCCCGCTTTGCAAATCGGAAATATCAGCCGTAAACTTGATCGTGACGTCATCAGCCATAGGGATTCGCTTCTCTTGGAATTTAACTCGAGGCCATCAAGTCGTCATTGCGAGCGAAGCGAAGCAATCCAGACTATCATCGAGCATTTGCTCTGGATTGCTTCGCTTCGCTCGCAATGACGATCTTCAAATCGCGTAATGATTAGGCCTTGACTTTAGGACGGCCGCACCTGTCCATCGGGAAAGCGCGCGATCAGGCTGCCTATGCCGCTTGGATCATGGCCGCCGCTCATTGGCTTCGATGCCTGTTTGCGCTCGATTCCATGGACGAGTTTCAAGATTTCATGCGTGGGCGGAAAGTCGCGCCAATAGGAAAAGAGCGCTTGAATGTCGAAAAGCGTCATGTCGTCGATATCGCCCGGCGTAAATCCGCAAGAGGCCATCAGCCGGGCGTAGAGAAAGTCGAAATCTATGCGGACGGATTCCTTTATGGAATCGCATCCGCTCCGACTTCCCCCAAAGCGTCTGAGGCTCCCGCGCGCGTTTCGATAAAGCCGCCGAGCCGCAGGACAATGGTCATCGCCGCGGCGATCTCCGAGGCTGTCGCCTCGATCTCCGCCAGACATTCAGCCGCCGAGGCGTGATCTCGCGACAGCGCGATCGAGACGATGGCGATCGCCGCCGCCACATTGCCCGTTTTGTCCTGCGTCGCCATCAGGATCGGTTCGATCGCCTGAACCTGAGCCAAGGTGAGCGGGCGGATGCGCCATTCATGCGCGCCGAGATGAATCACTTCCGGTTGCGGACGCATTACGAGGCCTCCGCGAAAGACCAGGTCATGATATTGCCGGCGGAATCGGCGAAGCACGAAAAATCGAATTCCGGCATGGTGAAATCTTCGAGCTTCGTCTGGAAGCTCAATTTGCTCGACACGCAATTATTGAGTTTCAACGAAACGGCCTGGCCCTGGAAGGTCGTATAGAAGAGCGCCTGGAATGTCGGCGTCGTGCCGAGCAGCGGATTGGTAATCGCGAGCTTCTGGCCGCTGCCGGTCACACCATAAGTATAGCTGATCAGCACGGCCTTTCCCGCATCCGCCGAGGCGAATGTATAGACGCCGGAGGCAACCGAATATTGCCCGCTCGCGGGCGAGGATGCGACCTTGGTCAGCGGTAATCCGCTCGCGGCATAGGTGACGCCATCATCGTCGGCCGCGGTCGCGGAATTCACCACTGTGACCGTATAAGGCGAGCTCGACGGAACCGAGCCCGCTTCCGCGAAAGATGTCGCAAGCTGTCCGGCAGATGGCGTCACGCCATAGAAGAGATTGGCGAAGGCAAGCCCCGAGATACGTGCGACCTTCGCCTTGCCTGTGGTTTTGACCGTGCCGCGCGCGGCGACAAGCGGATATTGATATTGGCCATAGACCTCTTTCACGCTCGCGCTTTCCTCGATCGTGACTTCCTGCACGAGGCCGAAACTGACCGGCGTCGCATCGGCGATATCGGTGCGCGTGCCGATCAATATGCCGGAACCGAATGTATACATGGATTCATATCTCCTTCGTGAGAGACGCCTATCAAGGCAGGATCATTTTGACGGGTATGATCAACACGGCATCCCCATCGAGATCGCCCGGGTCTTTCATGAGCTTGCCGTCGATACGGCAATGCGAAACGAGACCGCCGAGCGTCTTGCGGCCGGTGAGCAAGTCGTCGCCCGAAAGCGCGAATGCCGCGTCGAGCGCATCCATCACTTTGTTCAAGAGCGATGCGCCATTGACGTTCGGGTCTTTGGCATTGAGATAAATAAAGATCTTGGGCTCGAGCACGCGTTTGGCGATCGCGCCTTCGCTCCAGGAATAGGTCTCGAAACCGCCTTCGAAGATGAAACAGGCGGGCCGGTTGGCCATGGACACATCCGTCCAGAGTTTCAACCGCCGCGACGGTCCCATCCTCCAATCGTAAGAGGACGCAAGAAGCGTCGCGAGCGCTTCGAGAGCGTTCTCGCGCGAGGTCATCGGCATAAAGTCTTTCCGGAGTTTCAGTTTTGCGTCAGTGCATCGAGGACGGATTGTTTCAGATCCGCCGTGATCGCGTCCTGCATGGCAGCAAGCGCATGCGCAAGGTAGCCATGCGCTGGGATGAGCGAGCCGGGATGATGCACGGTCTTCGCGAAGACCGTGCCGCCGCTGCTCGCGAAAGCGAGGGCTTTCGCCTTGACCGCGATAATGTCATGCGCGGCCGTCTTGCCGCCATATTCCTGAATGGCAG
This sequence comes from Hyphomicrobiales bacterium, assembly GCA_015655535.1. GTDB lineage: Bacteria > Pseudomonadota > Alphaproteobacteria > Rhizobiales > Beijerinckiaceae > Methyloferula. The sequence continues at coordinate 10,184 of JAATEW010000038.1, forward strand.
CATAAGGCACGCCTTCGCTTGATACGAAGCCTTCGATACCGGCTCCGTCGTCGGTGGTGCCCGCGGCAAGCGACGCCGCCAGCCGTCCCGAACGCTGGTTTAAAATCGCGCCGGACAGATTGTCTTCGACGCGGGCTTGCAATTGCTGTGCGAGATCGGCGACGCGGTCCGCGAGAACCTTCTCTATGGCCTCCGCGTCGATCATGGCATCACCACCCGGCGATAGGGTTGCAGGATGCGGGCGACGAAATCCGGTATATCCTTCACGATGAAGCTCACCGTCTCTTGTCCACCGAGAGATTTCGACGCCTGTCCGATGCGCGCATGATAGGCATAGCGCTCCGCCGCCCATTCCTTGGCGGCAAGCGCGAGATCGTGCGGGACATAGCCATAGGTCAAAGTGACGGCGGCACCTGCATCGGCGGCGGCGAATGTATAAAGCCCGGCTGCCACAGCATATTGCCCCGCGCCTGGGCTCGACGCGACAGGCGTCAGCGCTGTCCCATCGGCATAAGCCGCACCGCCGTCGCTCTCAAAAGCGCCGTAAGGCGCCTGAGCCGCGATCATGAAAGGCGCAGTCGCCGGAACGGCTGCGGCCTCGTTGGCTATCTGATAGCCTGCGAAATAAGAGATGATGATATTTTGCAAGCCTTTCTTGAAAAGCCCGTAGCGCAACGACAGACGTTGCATGCGGCCGGGCGGGGCGGCATCCGGCGGATCGAGGATATAGCCTCTCTGCGCCGGTGCGCCCGCGACGAGCGGCGGTGCCGCCGGCATCGCCACGCCGTCGACGACGCAGGAGGCTATCGCATTGACCGGCCAATAGCGCAGCATCACCGACGTATCGTTGCCGCCGTCGATGATGTCCGTGTAAGTCGTCGGCAGGATGGACGGTCTGTCAAGAAAAGTCAGGATCGCGCGGCTGACCTGAGAAATGAGAAGCGACAAAAGATCGTCATCTTGTGTCCCCTCCACTTCAAGCCACGTTTTGAGATCGGCCAATGTCACGAGATCGAATGAAGATGGCATTTCAGTACGGCCCTTCATTGGCGCGGCGCGCCAGCGCGCGCAACTCGTCATTGGTGATGGGCAGGCAAACGCCGACGCCCTTCGCCTTCAGGAAAGCGAAAAGGCCGCGGCGATTGAGCCCGTCGACCTCGTCACCATACGAATCGTGCTTTTCAGCATTTGGTTCGGCGTGAGCGGGCTCATGCGGCGCATCGAGCTTCGCGTCAGCCCCGTTCAACGGCAGGAAACCATGCGCGCGCAGCGCCTGCGCGGCATGATCTTCGACCGTGACACAGCCATCCGTGTCGATCTCGATCGCATGGCCATCATGCGAGGCGGCGCCGCAGCCTGATGGGACGCGAAGCTTCATTGGCACATTCCTTGATGGATTGATGATGATGTAAGGCGCGATCTTCATGCGGTGTCATGCGCGGCCCCCAAGATCAGGGGACCGGCCATGACGCCCACTAGCCGTTGCCGATGTTCGTGATCATGGCGAGCGACGGCGGGAAGTAGTTCTGCAACACCTCATCCGCATAGATGCCATATTCATAGCGGCGCGACCGCAGCGGCCATTCGATCTGGTAATAGTCCTGCCGCGTGCGGATCTGCATCACATTGCCAACGCCAGCCAAGGGATAGGGCAGCATCCTCGTCGTCATCAGCAATGTGCCGGCCGGCATATTGGGATGCACCTTGATGTCGAGTATGCTCCCGCCCTGCATCGAGAAGCGGTTGAGATAGGTGCGCACCATGATGCCGCCGGCGACAAGATCCTGCGCCGTTTCAAACACGAACCGCTGCGCGGCATTGGTCGAGCCAGCGATGATCTTCTTCGAAATATTCAGCGCCTCTTGCGAACTGACCCAGATCGTATCGGGAGACAGGCGATAGGTGTCCCACATCTCCTTCAAGACGGCGTCGATCTCGACGATGCCGCCGGCCGAATCCGAGGTGAGCGGCGTCCCGGCCCCGGCGTCCCCCTGCGCCATCGTGAAGACGGTGGCACCCGACCCGGACTTCGCGGCCTGATAGATGAGGCCGTCGAAGGCCAGCGCATTTTGCGAATTATCCGACGTGCCGAGCGAGGCCGCGGTCTGCGTGCCGGTGGCGGGTGCGGTGATGACGAGCGAGTCGATCGTCGTGATCGCGCCAAGGACCTCCGAGCCAGACGTGCCCCAAAACCAGGCATAGCCCAGAGCGCCTGTCACGGCGGCGACCGTCGCCTTGAGACTATGCGTGGCATTGGCGTCATTGGCCGTAGTGATCGTCGCATTATTGGATTTCTTCGCGGCGCCGCCGCCGAACGTGTCCGACGACCCGTCGGCATTGGTGCGAGTGATCGCCGCTTGAATGCCGCCGGCGAGCGTCGCATTCATGATACCATCATGCGTCAGCGCCACGCAGATCACGCTATAGGCCGTATTGGCCGAAAGCGTGCCGCCGGTGGCGACATCGCTCAGCGTCGGCGTCGGCGTCGTACCGAGCGCGGTCGATCCATTGCCGCCAAGGATCATGGCCTCTTCGCCGAGCATCAAGGCCTCGAGCCCGGTCTTGGCACCGATGGCGCGGATATCGTCGAACCCCTGGCCGGCATATTGCGCTTCGAAATCAACGCTGGTTTCGATGCCGATGCCTTTATAGGTCGCCGTGTAATCCTGCGTCGCGACCGCGAGTACGCCGCCGCGATTGGCTGACGATACGCCAAAGCGCAGGCCAGACGTGTTGATCGCCGTGATCGCGCGTCAGGCCGCCTGAATGCCGCCTTTGCCCGACACGCTCGGGATCGAAATGCGCAGAGGCGTCAGCAACGGATAGAGAAATTTCGCGCCGAGATCGAGATCGTAAAACGTCAATCCCGACGTCGCGCTGACCGATTCGGTAAAGGTGCTTTTCTCGAGGCCAAGCAGGCCTCTGAAACGCGGATCGCCGAGCGGTTTTTGCTGGGCTGTCTTCAGCCGGTCAAGAATATCATCGGCTGTTTGATTGATCATCATGCTGTTCTCCTGAAAAAGAGTGCCAAAAGAAAAGCGGCCGGACATGGGTCCGGCCGCTGGATGTTGAATCTGCGTTGAGATGGTCTCGAACTTTGAACAGCGTCATGGCCGGGCTTGACCCGGCCATCCAAGTCTCGCCGAGGAAAGCAGTGCCTGGATGCGCGGATCAAGTCCGTGCATGCGCCGAAATTGACAATGTGGCTGAACTGGCTTCGAGCTTGGGCTTGTAGCCGGTTTTTCCCGTGCGCTCAATCCAGTCGAGGATGGTGCCAAGATCACCATGCAAGGTGACTTTGAGGTCGCGGCGCGTCTCGCCTGGCGTGATAACGACCCGGTCGATGACCTGCCGGATGGCAGTGGCAGCTTCCAGGGCATCGTCGGGATGGGAGAGCGCTTCGGTCAGGTGCTCGATCTTGCGGCGGTAAATGTCGGCGATGTTCGGGTGGATATCGGGAATATCCGTCACGGGTACATCTTCCAGCCGGGCCTTAAGGTCGTCCTGCTTTGCTTCAAGCTCCGAGAGCCGTTCGGACAA
>JAATEW010000007.1 GCA_015655535.1 Hyphomicrobiales bacterium
TGACGGCCGAGAGCTTCCACCCCGGCAAGGGCACGCCGACGACGCAGATCGACATGCGGCGGCTTTCCGACGGCGTGAAGACCACGGATCGCTACAAGACGACCGAACAGGTCGAACGCGCTTTCGTCGAAGATCTGAACTTCAGCTATCTCTACCAGGATGCCGACGGCTATACGTTCATGAATACGGACACCTATGATCAGGTGATCGTGCCGCCGGACGTCATCGGCGATCAGGCGCAATGGCTGCAGGAAGGCATGCCCTGCATTCTGTCGATCTTCAACGGCACCGCCGTCGGCATTCAATTGCCGGCCCGCGTGACACTTGAGATCACCGAGACCGAGCCCGCCATGAAAGGCCAGACGGCATCATCGTCCTATAAGCCCGCGAAGCTGTCGAACGGCGCGCGCGTCATGGTCCCGCCGCATATCGCGCCCGGCACGCGCATCGTCGTCCTGACCGAAGACGGCTCCTATGTAGAGCGCGCGAAGGATTGATATTTTAGCGTCAAAGGATCGTGTGCGGACCTTCTCCCGCAAGGGGAGAGGGTTGCTCACCTCGCCTTGCGGCCAATTCGAATAGATCGGGTTTGACATCCCATGCCGCGCAATCCCTATTACACTGGGCCGGTCACGGATCATTTCGACGGCACGCGATTCTTCGTGCCGGGCTTTGCAAGCGACAAAGGCTCCGCCGATCTCTTTCGCTTTCTCTCGGAGCGCCGCGCGCGGACGCGCTGGCCGAAACATGTCGCCAATCCGCCGCGGACCGGACCTGTCGCGGAGCGGATCGCCGGCAACGCGCTCCGCGTCACCTTCATCGGCCACGCGACCGTGCTGATCCAGACTCAAGGGTTGAACCTGCTTGTCGATCCGGTCTTCTCGAAACGCGCGAGCCCCGTGGCCTTCGCCGGACCATCGCGCGTCAATGCGCCGGGTCTCGCCCTCGACGAGCTTCCGCCGCTCGATGCGATCCTCGTCACGCATAATCATTACGATCATCTCGATCTGGCGAGCCTCGTTCATCTCGCCGCGCAGAACCCCTGCCCGGTGCTGACGCCGCTGGGCAATGACAAGATCATGCAAAGCCACAATAGCGCGATTGCCGCGCAGGCCTTCGACTGGGGCGCACACGTAAGCCTGTCGGCCGATGTCGTGGTCCATTTCGAGCCCTGCTATCATTGGTCGGCGCGCGGTGTCCGCGACCGCCGCATGGCGCTCTGGGCCGCTTTCGTCATCGAGACATCGGGCGGCAAGATCTATCACATCGGCGACACCGGCTATTTCAAGGGCGAGATTTTCCGCGCCATGCGGGTGAAACATGGCCCCGTCCGCCTCGCCATATTGCCGATCGGCGCCTATGAGCCGCGCTGGTTCATGCGCGATCATCATATCGATCCGGAAGAAGCCGTCGCGATCTTTCAAGATTGTGGCGCGAGCTATGCGCTGGCGCATCATTGGGGGACGTTTCAACTGACCCATGAGGCCATAGATGAGCCGCCGAAACGCCTCGCCATCGCCTTGGAGCGCGCCGGCATTCCGGCCGAGCATTTTCAAGTCAAGCGGCCAGGCGAATATTTCGACGTGCCGCCGCAAACCTTATAAGGCATAAATGAAGGATGGCGGCTTCCTGAGCGCCGCTTCAAATAGAAGGTTTCGCCATGCGTCTCTCCGATTGTGCCTGTCCGCCCGGAACGCATGGCCTCCGTTATAATGGCCTGACCTATAAAGGCTTCGGCCGGCGCGAGGTGCTGAAAGCGGCAGGCGTAGGCTTCGTCGCGTCGCTCATCGAAGCTCTGACCGGCGCGGGGCATGTCGCCCATGCCGAGACGATCGCAGGCCCGGCACCCGAGGTCGAAAAGCTCACGGTCCGCTTCGTGACCGATAATTACGTCGATCGCTACGCGCTGGCCCCGGAGATCGCGGGCATCAAGCTGGAGAGAAAACGCGCCGACGAGCGCGTCGGGATCGCGCCGCACGACACATTGGTGGGCGAATGGGGCCTCTCCATGTTCGCCGAATCGACGGCAGGCACGGCGAAGCGCAACGTGCTGATCGATTACGGCTATACGCCCGAAGCTCTGCTCATGAATCTCAAGGTGCTCGGCATCGATCCGGCGACGATCGACGCCATGATCCTGAGCCACGGCCATTACGATCATTTCGGCGGGCTCTCGGGCTTCCTGACGGCAACGCAAGGCAAACTCAAGCCGGGATTGCCCTTCTTCGTCGGCGGCGAGGATTGCTTCTGCCAGCGCCAATATTCGAACGGCGGCGATTACGGCGTGATCGACCGGCCGCAGATTCTCGCCTCTGGCCTCACCTTGATGCTTGCCGAGAAGCCCGCCATCGCCGCCGGTCACGCGATCGTCTCGGGACAGATTCCGAAGGTCACGAGCGAACAGCCCTTGCGTTCGACGAAGGAGAAGACTGGCATCGTCGCGGGCTTCGGCTGCGATCCGGCGAAAGAGCCGGACGCGAAGAATACGGGCGATTTCGTGCCCGACGATTTCCAGCATGAGATCGCGACGAGCTATGTCGTCAAGGGTAAGGGCCTCGTGGTTTTGAGCTCCTGCAGCCATCGCGGCATCATGAATGCGATCAAGCAGGCGCAGGCGTCATCGGGCGTCGAAAAAATCCATGCGATCGTCGGCGGCTTTCATCTCGTGCCGCCGCTGACGGAGGATTATGTCCGTCAGGCGGTGATGGAGATGAAGGCTCTGTCGCCGGATTGCATCATCGGTGCGCATTGCGCGGGCCAGACCTTCTTCGACATAGCCCGGGCGGAAATGCCGGGCCGGATCGTCGAGGCCGCGGTCGGAACGGCGGTCACCTTCTCGGCGTGATGAGCGCCGTCATTGCCTACCGACCACGCGCCAGGCCTTAATCTTCGGCACCATCCCCAAACAAGCCGAATTGCGACGGGTCCCTTGCAGGCTCCTTCAAGTCCAGATGCCGGAACGCGTGCAGGGTCAGCACGCGGCCGCGGGGTGTGCGCTGGATGAAGCCGCGCTGCATCAAAAAGGGTTCGATGATTTCCTCGATCGCGTCGCGCGGCTCGGACAGAGCCGCGGCGATCGTCTCGATCCCGACCGGGCCGCCGCCAAACGACAGAGCAACGAGGTTCAGATAGCGCAAGTCCATCTTGTCGAAGCCCATATGATCGACTTCGAGCAGGCTCAAGGCCCGGTCGGCGCTTTTGCGCGTGATTTCCACCTCGCCGTCGACAATGGCGAAATCGCGGACGCGGCGTAACAGGCGCCCTGCGATACGCGGCGTGCCGCGCGCGCGCTTGGCGATCTCGTTCGCGCCCTCGTCCGTCATGCCGATGTTGAGCACGCGTGCGCCGCGCCGCACGATCACTTCAAGCTCGGCAACACTGTAGAAATCGAGCTGGATCGGAATGCCGAAGCGATCGCGCAAGGGCGTCGTCAGCAGGCCCGCGCGGGTCGTGGCGCCCACAAGGGTGAATTTGGCGAGATCGATCTTGACCGAGCGGGCGCCCGGCCCCTCGCCGATCATGAGATCGAGCTGGAAATCCTCCATGGCGGGATAAAGGATTTCTTCCACTGCCGGATTGAGCCGGTGGATTTCATCGATGAACAGCACGTCGCGCGGCTCGAGCGCCGTCAATTGCGCCGCGAGATCTCCGGCCTTGGCAATGACGGGCCCGGAGGTCGAACGGAAATTGACACCGAGCTCGCGCGCGACGATCTGCGCCAGCGTCGTCTTGCCGAGACCGGGCGGTCCGACGAAGAGCACATGATCCAGCGCCTCGCGGCGGGTTTTCGCGGCCTCGATGAAGACTTTGAGATTGGCTCTGGCCGCCGCCTGGCCGGTGAAGTCGTCGAGCGAGAGCGGACGCAACGAGAGTTCGGCGTCGTCTTCGCGCTTTTCCGGGGTCACGAGGCGGGGCGGCGGAGGTGGCAAAGGAGCCTCAATTTTATATGCGGCCGGTCAATCGCGAATCGACCTTATACAGCGAAGAATATAGGGCAATCGCCTGCAAGTCAGGTTTCGCCATACTCGCCGCAAAGAGATGAATGGCATGATATGAGCTTCTAAGTCTGAACCCTGTATTAAGTGCCTTGAAGTCATGCCCGAAACGCTCAATCCTCCCGATATCCCTGCGCTTTTGCGGTCGGACGGCCTGCCGCAGGCCTTCGCGGCGCTGGGCGCGGTCCTCGTCAGAGGCCCCGAGCTGGATCGGGCCGGTCTCAGGCAGACGATCCTCGACGGGCTGGATGCAACGCCCGCGGCGGCTCAAACAGCACTCGCGACCCACGAAGGGCTCAAGACCTTCCTTGAGGCAAGCCCGGCCTATCTCCGCGTCAAGGAAACCCGGCGGGACGCCGAGGCCCCGACCATCCAAGAGCGCTTGAGCCGGCTGCTCATCAAGGCCTTGGATCAAAGACCCGCGTCCGAGCGCGGCGAACTGATTCTGGCCGTTCTGCCCGGCTCCACGGAGATTTCGCTCCTCTGCGAGCTCTTCCGCCTGGTCGAAGGCAATTGGGCGGCCGACCACGCGTCACGGCCCCCGGAAGAAACCTATTTCGGCGCTTCGACCGGCGCTTTGCGCGACATGCTGTTCGCGCGCGTGCAATCGGCGGCCAAGAAGGGTGCGCTTTGGAGCCAGGGCTCGCCTACCGCCATTCTCTGGTTCTGGTGGGCCTGCGGCGAAGAGCAGCGCGTCTATGCCTTCATCAAGGGCGCCATGGGCGACGCCAAGGCACTCCCGGCTTTGCTCGACGAGATCGTCTACCGGGTCGCGACACCTGAGGAAGAATACGACGTGATTCCGGTGCGGCGCTGGTCGAAGCTCATCGATTTCCGCGCTTTGGAGCAAAGCGCGGTCAATCTTTCGATGAATGGCACGGTGCGCGACGATCGCAAGAAGGCGCGGCGTTTTCTCGATGCCTTCGGCAATGGCAAGAGCGAGCTGTATCGGTAAGGCAAAGCGCGAGCAATAAGCACCGTCATGGCCGGGCTTGTCCAGCCATCCACGTCTTTGAATGAACCAATTTTAGGCGTGGACGCCCGCGACAAGCGCGGACATGACGCGTCATAAATATCGGGCTCTCCGTTTGCTGAATGCTCTCCCTACTGCGCCAATTCCTTCAACCCTTGCCGGATCAGAGCCCCGGCGTCGGCCTCCGCGCCCAAGGCTTTGATAGATGCGGCCACAGCCGCCACGGCCTGCGGCCGTCCATATCCTAGATTGACCAGAGCCGAGACAGCATCCTCGGCACCGCTGGGCAGGATCGCCCCCGCGCTCGCCGCCAAAGCGATGGGCTCGAACGCGCCGCCAGCCGGCGCCTTATCCTTCAATTCGGCGACAATACGCGCCGCGAGCTTCGGCCCGACGCCGGGCGCGCGCGAAACCGCCGTCTTATCCTGCAAGGCGATGGCCTGGCCAAGCTCCGCCGCGCTCAAAATGCCGAGCAGCGCCAAGGCGACTTTGGCACCGACGCCCTGCACGCCCTGCAACAGCCGGAACCAATCGCGCTCGACATCGCTTGCAAAGCCGAAGAGCCGGATCGCGTCTTCGCGCACCTGCGTTTCAATCGAGAGAGAAACAGGCTCACCTGGGCGCGGCAGATGCTGCAAGGTCCGCGACGAACATTGCACGACATAGCCGACGCCATGAACGTCGAGGATGAGGAAATCCTCGCCTATGGAATCGACCAGGCCGGTGAGCTTTCCGATCATCGCACGGCCCGCAGCAGAGCGGAGGCCGTCTGGCCGCGATGTTGCGCGTGGGTGATCGCGACGGCCAAAGCGTCGGCGGCGTCGGCGCTGCCCAGCTCGCATTTCGGCAAAAGCACTTTCACCATCATGGCGATCTGCGCCTTTTCGGCATGGCCGGAGCCAACCACGGTCTTCTTGATGAGATTGGCGGCATATTCGGCAACGAGCAGGCCTGCCAAAGCCGGCACGACGATGGCGATGCCCCGCGCATGCCCGAGCTTCAAGGCCGAGCGCGGATCGGAATTGACGAAGGTTTCTTCGACAGCCGCCTCCTGAGGCGCATATTCGGCCACGATCGCCGCGAGGCCCTCGTGCAGCGCGCGCAAGCGCAGGCCGAGACCGGCCTTATCGTCCGAATGGATCGTGCCGCAGGCGACATAGGACAGTCGCGAACCGAAAACCTCGACGACGCCCCAGCCCATATGGCGGAGGCCCGGATCGATGCCGAGGATGCGAATCGGAGAATTCATGCGGATGAAGCTACGCTCGATCCGCATGGGATGGGAAGGCTATTACGGCAACCGCCGCGCGGATGGCCATTCCCGGACTTGATCCGGGGATTGCCCCGCCCCTCTAGGCGGCCGATGAGCAATTCAAAGACCGTCATTCATCTCTTGGCGGCGAGCATTAACTAAAGCGCATCCGCCTCGCCGAAAATCTCCGCCATCGGATGAATGGCGAAATCTGATCGGCGCGGCACAGTGCGCCAAAACTCCCGCCATCACAATTGGCATGCAACACGCCACAAAGACTTAAACTGGACACGCCCGGCCATGACGCCAATCCGGGACACCAGCAACTTTTCGGTATGATGCTAATCCAACAGCATCCGCTTCAAAAGCTCGATTTCCTCATGCAGATTGCCGTCGGAGTTGGAGAGAGCTTCGATCTTGCGCACGGCGTGAAGCACGGTCGTATGATCGCGCCCGCCGAAACGCCGGCCGATTTCGGGCAGAGACCGCAAGGTCAGCACCTTGGCGAGATACATGGCGATCTGCCTCGGGCGCACGACATTGGCGGTGCGGCGCGACGACAGGATATCGGCCTTGCTCACATTGAAATGGGTCGCGACGAGCTTTTGAATATCCTCGATCTTGACGCGCTTGGGCTCGCGCGTGCGCACGAGATCGCGGATCGCCGTCTCCGCCGTCTCGACCGTCAGCACCGCCCCGGTCAAGGACGTATGGGCCAGAAGCCGGTTGATGGCGCCATCGAGATCGCGGCCATTGGTTTCGATCACGCTTGCGACATAGGACACGACGGCCGGAGGCACGGTGAAGTTCGGATGGATCTGCCGCGCCGTTGCGATGCGGGCTTCGAGAATTTTAATGCGCAAGGCCTCGTCGAGCGGCCCCATTTCGACGCAGAGCCCGCCAGCGAGACGGGAGCGGACCCGCTCATCCAAGGATTCGAGATCGGACGGCGGCCGGTCGGCCGCGATGACGATCTGCCGCCGCGCGTCGATCAGCGAATTGAGCGTATGGCAGAATTCCTGCTGAATCGATTTGCCTTGCAGGAACTGCACATCGTCGATGACGAGCACGTCGATCGCACGAAGCTTTTCCTTGAAGGCAATCGCCGTCTGTGCCTTCAGGGCGGAGACGAAGCCATACATGAATTTCTCCGCCGTCAGATAGATGACGCGGCGCTTCACGTCGCTCGCCGCATGGGCGATCGCCTGCAGGAGATGGGTTTTGCCGAGCCCGACCGAGGCGTGGATATAGAGCGGATTATAAAGAAGCGGTTCGCCCGTGGCCGCCGTCCCCACGCGCTGCGCTGCGGCATGCGCCAATTGATTGGAGCGGCCGACAAGGAAATTATTGAAGTTCAGCCTTTTATCGAGCGGCGAGCCGCCAAGGCTTTCGATGTCCTTGGACTCGTGGCCATGCGGCGCGCCCTGCTTATGCGCATCGGACGCATAAGCCTCGGCGCGCGGATCAGCGGGGCGGGACGCCGATCCTTCGTGCACACCGGGCATTCCGTCGAGCGGCACGGCACGCAGATAATCGGCCGGACGAGCGGCGCGCGTCCCGCCGGGACGAGAAGACGAGCGCACATCGATGATGATCTGCTTGATCCCGCTGAATTCGGTGCCGATCACAGCCGCGAGGCGGTCGGTGTAATGCGACTGAATCCAGCTCTTCAGAAATTTCGTGGGTACCGAGAGAAAAGCGATCGGCTCGGCGAGCCGATCCAATTCCAGACGCCCGAACCAGGAGGTGAAAACATCTTCGCCAAGCTCCGCGCGCAAGCGGCGGCAAATACGTGCCCATGCCTCGTGAGGCGTATCATCCATGTGTGGCTGCTCTTTTAACATTTGCGTTCCAACATCAAAAAGGACGATCGATAAGCCGGAGGAAGCGCTTAACGCGGACAATAGTTCGCCTACCGCGCTTACGCCGGACCATTCTATTTTGTCAGTGAAAGAAAAACGATCGCGCCGATCGGCTAGTTTATGAGGCGCGTTCGATATCGCATCGGGGCCATCCGCGCCAGCAACCAGAACGTCCCTCCAAGGCAGGACATGGCCAATGGAGTGTTGACGGACTGCTTCATGGTCTAAGATCCCCCCTGATGCCGGAACGGGTATCGCCGCATCCACGGCCGTTCCAACAAACGCATTTTCAACGCCGACAAAAACACGCCGGAGAACTCAAGACACACGTTTCCTAGGCGCAAAAAAACGCTAGAGAAACTCTATTGAAGGAGAACATGTGCGGTGTTGAAGGACAACGGCGGTGCTGCGTGCCCGACGAAAAAACTTTAGCATAGGTTCGACCGCACGCAACATCATCGTTACGGATTCGTCATTTCTCTGAATCGTGCGATTTGCGCGGTTTCCGGACACCTTCTCGACACCGATGTTAAGCATCTGATTCATCACCAATCTGGGATGATCACGTCAGATTTTTATCGGCTAGATGACGCCCGTAACAACCGGCGTTTGAGGGGCGAAACGAGTCGGGTTTGATCGTCAAGCGCTATGTTGCGGTGCTCCTCCGAAGCTTTATGAGCAAGCCGTTGACTCGTTTGGAATTTGATTGAGCGGCCCACACGAAGCTTCGGAAAATTTTGCGACTGTGTCTTTGAATGAAACCGGTCAGCACTTCTACTATCACCGCCTGTTCGTTGCAGCGGAGCCAATGAGCACTTCTACTGATGGGAATGAATCATAAAAAAAAGCCCGGTTCAGACCGGGCTTTTTTATCCGAAAAATAATATCGAAAGAGACGTTTATTTCGCCAAGGCGCTGACGCGGCGCGACAAGCGCGAAACCTTTCGCGATGCCGTATTCTTATGGACGATTCCCTTTTGCGCTGCGCGCATCACGAGCGGTTCGGCGGCCCGCAAGGCGGCGGCGGCGGCTTCCTGATCCCCGGAAGCAATCGCTTCCTCGACCTTTCGAACATATGTTCTCATTTGGCTGCGGCGCGACCGATTGACGGAGGTCCGCCGCGCAATTTTACGAACGGCCTTCTTGGCCGATGGTGTATTCGCCATTTAAAACGATCCTGGCAACGAGGTGATTGAGGCGAGCCGCGTGGCACCGACGAAAGCAGCGTCCAAAGCTCAAGAAGGGAGGCTTATAGTCGGCAAAGGCCATGTGCGTCAACGACATGTTGAAACTCAACGGTTTTTGAATAGTGGCGCGCGTTTTTCGACAAATGCCGCCATGCCTTCCTTTTGATCTTCCGTCGCGAAAAGGGAATAAAATGAAAGGCGTTCGAACCTCACCCCTTCGGCCAGAGTAGTCTCATAGGCTCTGTTAACGCTAGCTTTCGCCAGGATCGTGGCGGGCAGGGACATGGACGCGATCGCTGTCGCGGCCTCCAAAGCCTCGTCGATCAGCCGGTCGGCCGGCACGACGCGGGCCACAAGTCCGGCCCGCTCGGCTTCCGCTGCCTCCATCATCCGGCCGGTCAGACAAAGATCCATGGCTTTGGATTTGCCGATGATGCGCGTCAGCCGCTGCGAGCCGCCTGCCCCCGGGATGATGCCGAGCTTGATCTCGGGCTGACCGAACTTCGCCGTATCGGCGGCGATGATGATGTCGCACATCAAGGCGAGTTCGCAGCCGCCTCCCAACGCGAAACCGGCGACCGCCGCGACCACGGGTTTGCGCACACGCGAAAGCCGTTCCCATTGGCCAATGAAATCTTCGAGATAGGCCTCGACGAATGTCTTCGATTGCATCTCCTTGATATCGGCGCCCGCGGCGAAAGCCTTGGCCGACCCCGTGAGGATGAGGGCGCCGATCCCCGCATCGCTTTCAAATGCGTCAAGCGCCGCGTTCAGCTCATGAATCAAGGGAAGGCTCAGCGCGTTCAAAGCCTGCGGCCGATTGAGGCGGATCAATCCGACCTTCCCATGCATCTCGACTTCGATGTTCTCATAGGCCATGGCGCCGTCCCCCCGGATGTTATGCGTGATGGTTATGCGATCCCGAACACCGTCAAAAGACAGAGAGGCGGCGAGACCCACCTTATTATATACGGCGGCGGCGCCAATGCGTTCGGAGCGGGGCGATCGGAGGCAGGGGAGGCTGGATAAAAAAGACCGCCCCGAAGGGCGGCCTTTTTATCGCTTGATAGCAAGAAAGTCTCAGTGGCCGGACTTGTCGGCGTTGCGGCTCGCCTCGAAAAGGAACCATACCCGCTTCTCAGTGTCGTCGATCATCGTCTCGAGCAGGCTCGCCGTTGCCACGTCGCCGGCCTTGTCGGCCGTCTCATGGCATTTCCGCATCCACGCGGCGATGTGCTTATTGTCTTCCATGAGTTCGCGCAGCATGTCGACCGGCGGAACGAACTCCTCATTATTGTCCTTGATCGTCTGGATCTTGGCGACATGACCGATCGAGCGCAGCGTTTCGCCACCGAGCTTGCGGACGCGTTCGGCGAGCGGATCGACCGAGGCAATGAGTTCGCTGCCCTGATCGTCGAGCATCAGGTGATAGTCGCGAAAATGCGGACCGCTGACGTGCCAATGAAAATTCTTGGTCTTGAGATAAAGCGCAAAGCCATCGGCGATGATGACATTGAGTTCGGCGCAGACCTTGGCGACGCCATCGGGCGAAAGATCGGTCGGGGTATCGAGCGGGGCCGCGGCCGGACGGCCTGCCTTTTCCAGTTTCACTGCTGTGCTGGTGGCCATAATCAAACTCCGTTTTGTGGGGGATTTTAAGAGAATCGAAAGCTGCCGCTTTGTCTGTCCCGGAAACGCCGCGACCCGGCTAAGGTTCCGCCGCATGGCGCTTATTTAGGGTGGCACACTGGAACTAGAGTTCCTTGACCAGGATCAAGGTGGCAAGCGGCGGCAGCGTCAAAGAAATCGAAAATTGTTCGCCGTGGCTCGGCTCCGCTTGTGCATATAGTCCACCGAGATTGCCCATATTGCTGCCTCCATAAAGAGCAGCATCGGTGTTCACGGCCTCGCGATAGAAACCTTCTAAGGGAACGCCGATCCGGTAATTCTCACGCGGCACAGGTGTGAAATTGGAGATGGCGACCACGACCCTGTCCGGCGTATCGCCCAAACGGGCAAAAGCGAAGACGCTATTATTTCGATCGTCTCCGACGATCCAGCGAAAGCCGCTCGCCTCGCAATCGCGTTCGTAAAGGGCGGGCGTCGCGCGATAGAACCTATTGAGATCGCGCACCAAGGCCTGCACGCCGCGATGATCCGGCTCGTCGAGCAAATGCCAGTCGAGGGCGGTGTCGTGGTTCCACTCAGTCATTTGTGCGAACTCGCAGCCCATGAAGAGCAGTTTCTTGCCGGGATGCGCCCACATGAAGCCGAAATAGGCACGCAGATTGGCGAAACGCTGCCATCTGTCGCCCGGCATTTTAGATAAAAGCGAACCTTTGCCATGGACCACTTCATCATGGCTCAAGGGCAGGATGAAATTCTCACTGAAGGCATAGAGCAGACCGAAGGTCATGTCGTGATGATGATGGCTCCGATGGATCGGATCATTCGACATGAAGCGCAACGTGTCGTGCATCCAGCCCA
>JAATEW010000034.1 GCA_015655535.1 Hyphomicrobiales bacterium
CACCATCGCCGAAGAGAACACAGGTGGTCCTGTCCGTCCAATCGAGCAGCCTTGAAAAGGTCTCGGCGCCGATCACTAGCGCGCGCTTATGCGATCCCGATTGCAGAAACTTATCCGCCGTCGCGACACCGAAGACAAATCCGGAACAGACGGCCTGCACATCGAAGGCAGCGCCATTTTGCATGCCGAGACCCGCCTGGATCTGCGTCGCGACGGAGGGAAAGACATAGTCCGGCGTCGAGGTCGCGACGATGACGAGATCGATATCGCTTCCCGTCAGGCCTGCATTCGTGAGAGCCGCTTCGGCCGCGCGGAGCCCCAGAGTGGACGTCCGTTCATCGTCTGCCGCGATATGACGCTGTTTGATGCCGGTCCGCTGAACGATCCACTCATCCGTCGTCTCGAGCGACTTTTCGAGATCCTGATTGCTGACGATCCGGTTGGGAAGATAAGAACCGATGCCGATGACGACGGACCGCAGCCGGTCTTTCTGTTCATGAGTCAAAGTAAAAGAGTCTCCAGGTCTTTTGAAACGTGGACCGCGAAGCGGGATAGACGCTCTAGCGATCGGATGCTTCCATCGAAGCCGGCGGCGCGGCAGCGTCGCAGGCCTTCGCGGGAGATACGGCGGGTGGCAATGGCGCCTCCTCGTGCGAAACGGCAAGGGCTTCGCGGATCTTATGTAAGAGTTCGTGCCGTGCCATGGCATAGCCGATCTCTATGGCGCGCGCGGTGCCAATCGCATCCGAACCGCCGTGGCTTTTGATGACCACGCCGTCAAGCCCGAGAAAGACCCCGCCGTTCAGGTTGCGCGGGTCCATCTTGGCCCTGAGCCTCGCAAAGGCCTGCTGCGCTAGGAGATATCCGAGCCGCGACAGCCAACCATGGCGCATGGCCTCGCGCAAATATTGGCCGATCTGCTTGGCTGTTCCCTCGGCCGTCTTGAGCGCTATATTGCCGGCAAAGCCTTCCGTCACCACCACGTCGACCGTGCCTTTGCCGATATCGTCGCCTTCGACGAAGCCGTAATAATCCAGGCTCGCAAGCGGCGTCTGTCGCAAGAGGCGGGACGCAGCCTTCACCTCTTCGAGTCCCTTGATCTCTTCCACTCCGACGTTCAACAAGCCGACGGTCGGCCGCGGCAGATCGAAAACGATGCGGGCGAGAGCCGAGCCCATGACCGCGAGATCGAAAAGATGCTGGGCATTGGCGCCGATCGTCGCGCCGACGTCGAGAACGACCGTCTCGCCGCGCAGCGTCGGCCAGAAGGCTGCGATCGCCGGACGCTCGATATGCGCCATCATATGCAGGCAGATTTTCGACATGGCCATGAGCGCGCCGGTATTGCCGGCTGAGACCGCGACATCCGCCTCACCTTTTTTCACGGCGTCGATGGCAAGCCACATGGATGAAACGCGGCGGCCCTTGCGCAGGGCCTGGCTCGGCTTGTCTTCCATGGATACCGCGACATCGGTATGATGCAGGGACGAGACGGCCGCCAAGCGCGGCGAGGCTTCAAGAACCGGCTTGATCCGTTTCTCGTCCCCGAAAAACAGAAAACGCACATCGGGATGACGTTCAAGCGCGTGCGCGGCGCCCGGGACGATCACGTCCGGACCGTGGTCGCCGCCCATCGCATCCACGGCGATCCGGACCGGTTCGATTATCGCCACCGCTGAGCCTCTAGCTGCACCATCGCCCCGTCTTTCCGCCGTTTAAGAGGTCTTGTCCCATTTGCGCAAGATGGCAAAGGGCGATTCCCGCTCTTCCGGCGTCTCTGTGATAATCTCGTCGAAGCTGACGCCCGGCTTTTTCGGATAGGGATCGAGCGCGAGCGCCAGAAATTCGCCGGCGAGCGCGCCAAGGTCGATCTTTCCGTCAATGATCGGATCGGGCGGATCTTCGTCTTCTTCTTCGAACTTGGCCTGATCGCGCGGCATGGCCCTTTCGCGCTTGGCCCTTTCACTCGCGGCCTTTTCTATGTCTTCGAGCCGGGTGAAATCGACGTCCACCTCCTCGGAGACAGCCGATTCAAACGGATCGAGACTGACGACGCAGGTCTGCGTGATCGTCGCGCTGACCTGGCCTTTGACATTGACCCGCCCCTGCGGCCTGCGCGTGACACGAAAGACAGCGCCGAGTTTTCCTATATCGACCAGCCCGACCAAAGCCGCGAGCGCCTTGCGTTCCTCGGCAT
Organism: Hyphomicrobiales bacterium; assembly: GCA_015655535.1. Taxonomy (GTDB): domain Bacteria; phylum Pseudomonadota; class Alphaproteobacteria; order Rhizobiales; family Beijerinckiaceae; genus Methyloferula. The sequence continues at coordinate 2,198 of JAATEW010000034.1, forward strand.
CGGCCTCGATTTCGACCTCGAAACCCTCGTCCGGCAGCGGATCGACCGAGACCGGGCGCGAAAAAGGCACGCCCGCGCCGGGATCGCCGGCGCCGGATTTCGCGCTGGACGGTTTTCCATTGGATTTAGGCTTCATGGAATTGCTCCATCGGGACGGCGGAGGGAGAAGGAAACGGGACCGGACCCTTGATAAAGGCTTCGAGCGGCGCCTTGGCGAGGGCGGCATCGAGCGTCGCGACATAGAATGCCAGCGCCTCGCCGCCGCGTCGGCCCGCATAGACGTTGCGCTTCAAGGCCTCAGCCAGATCCGCGGGAGTCCCGCGCAACGCCTCATCATAGGCCACGCCGCGACCGAAAAAGGCTTCCGCGAAGCCCTTCATTCTCTTCGGCACCGAGGAGTCGCCTATGCCCATTTCCCGCAAGGCGACCTCGAAATGGCGAAACAGCGCGTCGGCCAGATCCTGCGCGACATCGGGTGCCGGAGCCGGCAGAGCGCGGAGCCTTCGTAAGACGAGGGCGGCGTGCAGCACGACGGATTCGAACCGGCCTTCGAACGTATCTTCGATTCCGAAAGCCGTGAACAGCAGCGGATTGCGCGCGGCTGCCACGATCTCGCCGTGAAGCCGGTCGATGACTAACCGATTGGTTGAAGGCCCCAGTAACCTGGCCTTCAACCGCGCAAGATTTGCAAACATGACTCTCTCCGGCTCGCTCGCCGCGTTGGACAACATCCGATAAACCTGTGACCCGAGACCAAAGAAACCGGATCGAAACTAAGCTATGTCAGTTCTTTGCGAGCAGGCGTTGCTATCTTGCTTTTCGTCTTATCGAGCGCTAGAGCATGCTGCGAAAAAGTGTGAGCGGTTTTTCGCGCAAAGTATGCTCTACGTTTTTGAATCTAGATCATCTTATCTGCTTTTAGGCATTCCAACCTAAAAGCAGGATGATCTAGGCATCGCAAGGCTTTGAGGCAAGCGCAAGCCCGTCCGTCGCAGGCTTTTAAATCGACAGATAGAGGTTCGAAAATGCGTTTCGAGAAGGCCATTCCCTTTTCTCGACAAATGATAAGGCTCCGGAACCCTATGGTTTCGCTTGCTAAACCAATTTTGGCCGCCGCCCTCGCCTTGTCGCTTGCGGGTTGCTACACCTTCTATGACGGCGAAGTCATGCATGGCTACCAGCCGGATCAAAGATCATTGGAGCAGGTTCGCCCCGGCTCCTCGGCCGAACAGGTTCTCGTTTTGTTGGGCACACCGTCCACAACATCGACGGTCGGCGGCGACGCCTGGTACTACGTATCGCAGCAAACCCAGCGCATGGTCGCCTTCATGGACCCTAAGGTCGTCGACCGGCATATTTACGCGGTCTATTTCGACAAGGGGAAGAAGGTTGTCCGGGTCGCCAATTATGGCATGGAGGACGGCAAGGTCGTCGATTTCGTGTCGCGTTCGACGCCGACCGGCGGTGCCGAAGCGACCTTCTTGCGCGGCATGTTCCTCAATCTTTTCAAGTTCAGCTAGAACTTAAACGACCTGGCAGCCGATCGGGCTATTCATACACGAAAGCAATAGCTTAAAGCATGACCTTCAGGTCATGCTTATGGCTTGTGCCGGCACTCGCGACGCCGTCGCTTCCGAAACTACCCGAAAGGCGCAGCTCTCCGCCCGCGCGGGTTCACACAGCGTTATAAAATAGTCTAAGCTGATGCTCAGCCGCCCAAAAGAGCGCGGCTTTGCAGAGAGGAAATGCACTATGAGAGGAATGATCGGGCTTCCCGGAGCCATGCTGCTTGCCCTGACGGGCGGCGCCTGGGCTGCCGAAGTCACGGAAAAGGTCGAGGTCAAGGCAACGCCGGCGGCCGCTTGGGCGGCGATCGGAGATTTTTGCGGGATCAAGGACTGGCATCCGGTCATCGTCGGCTGCGAGATCAAAATGGACGGCGCCGACAAGATTCGGACGCTCACCGCCAAGGATGGCGCGCAATTCGTCGAAAAGCAGGTTGCCTGGGACAATGGCGGCAAATCCTACACTTATGCGATTTTGACAAGCCCTCTGCCACTGACAGGTTATAAATCGACCGTCGGCGTCACAGGTACGGGCGAGACGGCTATCATTACCTGGACCGGCAGCTTTACGCCGAATGCCGCCGACAATGGCGTCGAGAAAGTCGTCGGCAGCATCTATCAGGCCGGCCTGACCGGTTTGAAGACCAAGCTTGAGGCTAAGTGAGCGCCCGAAGCAGTCCGGATCTCGTATTCTGGATGATTGAATAAATAAAAGCCCTGACCGTTCATCCGGTCAGGGCTTCATCTCAGCATCGCCTCGGGCCTAGCCGCCGAGGGACGCCCGCGCGCGCTGCCACCAGCCGGTCCGCTTGGGGCGGTTCGGATCTTCTTCGGCGACCGCAGGAGCAGGCGATGGCGCATGAGGCGCCGGCGCCTCGGCCGTCACAGGCTCCCTCACCTGCACGTCGCCCTCTTCCG
>JAATEW010000077.1 GCA_015655535.1 Hyphomicrobiales bacterium
ACCCACGGCGGTGCGCCGCGGTTTGGGCCCGGAGGCAAGCGGTTCAGAAGAGAAGCTCAAAAAAAGGGAGGCGACGGTCATGGATGCCTTTAAGGTTTCCGAAGCGGGACGCGGGGTCATGCTCTAGAGCGGTGGACGTTCATATCGAATTCGGCCCGGTGCTTTTAGGTCTTTTTAAAGGCATCGGATTGGTCCGAAAACCGCTTCGCACTTTTCGGTCCGATGCTCTAGCAGCCAATCATGACCCAAAAGCCACGATGAAGAGGTGATCAATCACACGGCATCCGTCAAGCAACGGATTCCGGCGCCCCATCACCGAAACTTTATCGCAAACGGCGTTTTGGGCCAAGCTTATGGTCGAAAAGCCTTAATCCGCCCCGGCCAAGATGTCCGCATAAATAGCGCGATCTATATTGGCGCCGGTCAGGATCAGCCCCACCCGCCGGCCGCGCTGACGCTCGCTTTCCTGAAATAGCGCCGCGAGCGGAGCCGCCGCCGCGCCTTCGGCCATATTATGCGTGTCTTCATGGATCACGCGCATGGCATGGCGCAGATCGGGGTCCGAGACGCGCAGGACCCGGGCAGCCCCACGCAGGATCACATCGAGCGCTTCCGGATTTGGGATGCGCACGGCCAGACCGTCGGCCAAAGTCTTCGCGGTTTCCGTCGTTACAACCTTGCCCTGCTCGAAGCTTTGCGCGTAGCAATCGGCTTCCGTCGAAACCACGCCGACGATCTCTGTCTTGAGGCCGAGCAGGTCCCGTGTGCGGATCAGCCCGCAAATGCCGGAGCCGAGCCCGATCGGCACATAGACCGTGTCGAGATCGGAGAAGGCACCGAAGAGTTCGAGCGCATAGGTCGCGACGCCGCGCACCAGTTCGGCATGGAAGGACGGCACCATCAAGAGTCCACGCTCTTGCGCGATCTTCATAGCGGTTTCCCGCGCCTCGTCGAAATCGCGGCCCGCCTCGATAAGCTCGGCACCGAAGGCACGCATGGCAGCGTTCTTCTCGGTCGAATTGCCCTTCGGCACGACAATGATTGCCGGGATGCCGGCGCGGGTCGCGGCATAGGCGATGCTCTGTCCGTGATTGCCGCGCGTCGCGCTGACGAGACCCTTCGGCCTCTCGCCCGCTTTCAGGAGGGCGTCGACATAGACGAGACCGCCACGCACTTTGAAAGCGCCGGCAAAAGTGTGGTTTTCATGCTTGACGACAGTGAAGGCGCCGGTGCGGTTGGCGAGCAAAGGCCACGCGTATTGCGGCGTCGGCGGCATGACCGCATGGACGATGGCCGCCGCGGCCTCAAGCGCTGGAAGATCGAACACACGAAAACCCGGTTGGAGACTAGCGCGTCATTGCGAGCCATAGGGCGTTGCGAAGCGACGCCGCCCTATGGCGACGCAATCCAGAGGAGCACCGTGCCAGCCTCCTCTGGATTGCTTCGGAGCAAAGCTCCTCGCAATGACGGCTCGATGATAGACGCCGCTTTTTTCATCGCATCATCTTGGTCCGAAAAGTCTGCAACTTTTCGGGATGATGCTTTAGCTCGCCTGATCTTCCGTGAGATCGACCAGTGTCATGCAGTCGATCTCGCATTCGACCGCACGGGCGAAGGTCTCGACATCCTGGTGATAGCGCAAAACGGTCCAGGCCGCCTCGCCGCGCAGGATGAACGTGACCTTCTTGTCCTGCAGGAGGAGCACGCGACGCGGTGCGGAACCGGCGACCTTGTAGCATTTGCCCGGGAGGATTCTCTCGGCTGAAATAGGCATGTCCACCTCCCTCGATTTTCAGGCAGTTTTGTCGGCGCCGGGAAAGGCGTCAAGCGTTTCGGCATCACAGGCAATTTCCGCGCCTTGAAACCAAGCGGCGCATTTGATAGATATCAATGATATCTATCATTTTCCTGAGGCGGACTGCTTGGAAAAATCCGGAATCGCGAAGATTTTCATGCACGGACGCAGCCAGGCCGTGCGCCTGCCGAAAGAGTTTCGCCTGCCCGGCAAGGAGGTACGCGTCACCCATGTCGGCCGGGGCGTGCTGCTGGAGCCGGTCACATCTCCACCAAGTCGCGAAGAGATCCGCGCCTGGTTTGCCAAACTCGACTCCTATCTTGACGAACCCTTTCTGCCGGAAGGCCGCGAGCAGCCGCCGGTGCCGCCCGATACGCCGATGTTCGACGATGAGCCGGACAAATGATCTGCTTCGGCACGAACGCGGTCATCGCTATCCTGAACTCCAAGACAACACCTGTTCGAGAGCGTTTACGGGAGATTTTAGAGGAAGGTTTCCGCGTCCATATTTCCGCGATCGTTTATTCGGAACTCTGGTACGGTGTCTTTAGAAGTGCGCGTCCTGAGCGCAACGCGGCCCGTATCGCGGATTTCATGGCATACGGTGTCGGAATTCTGGATTTCGATGAGGAAGATGCCCGCGAGGCTGGCTACATTCGCGCGCTCCTCGCCAAGGCCGGGACGCCGATCGGCCCCTATGACGTGCTGATCGCCGCGCAGGCGCGCCGCCGTGACGCCACACTCGTCACCGCGAATGGCCGGGAATTCTCCCGCGTGCCGGGTTTGAAGATTGAGGATTGGACGGCGCCGATGGCCAAGTAAGCCCCCTTTGCGTCGAGCTTTAGATCGCTCTTTGGCACCCAATCGAGGCCAAAACGCCTCATTTCCCTTGCCGGAACGCGGGGTTGTTGCTATCTGACCTCTTATAACCCGCTTTTTCCCGCCGTCTCGCGCCGGCCCGCTGTTCAGCGGTGGTTCAGTCGCAACGCCGACTGACGCCGGTGGGAAAGAGCACCATTCATTTTTGACCGCCGGCGCCGCCTGACTTCAGGCATTTCAGGAGACCATATGACTGCTACCAGCACCTCGTCGCCGTCGCGCGAGGATTTTGCCGCTCTTCTCGAGGAGACCTATGGCGAAAACGAAGCCTTTGAAGGCTCCGTCATTAAGGGAATTGTCGTCGCCATCGAAAAAGACGTCGCTGTGATCGACGTCGGATTGAAGACCGAAGGCCGCGTTCCCCTCAAGGAATTTCAAGGACCAGGGCGCGAGGGCGCCCTCAGCGTCGGCGATGAAGTCGAGGTCTATCTCGAGCGCATCGAAAACGCGCTCGGCGAAGCCGTCATCTCGCGCGACAAGGCTCGCCGCGAGGAGAGCTGGATCAAGCTCGAAAAGGCTTTCGAGAAGCAGGAACGCGTCGAAGGCATCATCTTCAATCAGGTCAAGGGCGGCTTCACCGTCGATCTCGACGGCGCCGTGGCCTTTTTGCCGCGCAGCCAGGTCGATATCCGGCCGATCCGCGACGTGACGCCTCTGATGCAGGTGCCGCAGCCCTTCCAGATCCTCAAGATGGACCGCCGCCGCGGCAATATCGTCGTCTCGCGCCGCACCGTGCTCGAAGAGAGCCGCGCCGAGCAGCGCCATGAGATCGTCGCCAACCTCGAAGAGGGCCAGGTGATCGACGGCATGGTGAAGAACATCACCGATTACGGCGCCTTCGTCGATCTCGGCGGTATCGACGGCCTCCTGCATGTCACCGACATCGCCTGGCGCCGCGTCAACCATCCGAGCGAAGTGCTCACGATCGGCCAGACGGTCCGGGTCAAGATCATCAAGATCAACCACGAGACGCACCGCATTTCGCTCGGCATGAAGCAATTGCTCGAGGATCCGTGGCAGGGCATCGAGGCCAAATATCCGATCGAGGCCCGCTTCCATGGCCGCGTGACGAATATCACCGACTATGGCGCCTTCGTCGAGCTTGAGCACGGTATCGAAGGCCTGATCCACGTTTCGGAAATGTCCTGGACCAAGAAGAACGTACACCCCGGCAAGATCGTCGCGACGAGCCAGGAAGTCGACGTTCAGGTGCTCGAAGTCGATCCGGTCAAGCGCCGCATCTCGCTCGGCCTCAAGCAGACGCTCGCCAATCCGTGGGAA
>JAATEW010000065.1 GCA_015655535.1 Hyphomicrobiales bacterium
AGCCGGGATTTTCCTTCAGCCGGCGCTTGATCGCAGCAAAAAGGATCTCTTCTTCTTCGTTGGTCGCCTTTTCGAGGAAGGCCACATCGCCGCCTTCGGCGCGCACGCCGAAATGGATCAGCAGGGTTGCGTCGCCGCCGTCATCGAGCAGAAGGTTCGGCGCGCCGCCGTCGCCCCACTCGAAAATGCGGTGGGTATAATCCCAATAATCGACGAGGCTTTCGCCTTTGCGCGCGAAGACGGGAATGCCGGCCTCGGCGATCGCCGCAGCCGCATGATCCTGCGTCGAATAAATATTGCACGAGGCCCAGCGGATGTCGGCGCCCAGCGCCTTCAAGGTCTCGATCAGGACCGCCGTTTGGATCGTCATATGCAGCGAGCCGGCGATGCGGGCCCCTTTAAGCGGCTGCGACGGCCCGAATTCGGCTCGTGTCGCCATCAGGCCGGGCATTTCGGTTTCGGCAATCGCGAGTTCTTTGCGGCCCCAGGCGGCAAGTCCGAGGTCGGTGACAACATAGTCGGGGGAGCTTTTGGTCATGGCGCGCCAGCTTTTTGGGAAAGGGTGCCGCTCTATAGCAGGCCTTGAAAGGGCAGGCAATAAAGATATAAACAAGTCTTTATGTGCTTTTTAGCGGCGCATACGGCATGAGGCCCTGATGCTACACGCGGGCCTTAACCTCTACTATTTTGATTGGGGCGCGCGGCTCGGGAAGGCCGCGCCTAAGCCTGCTCTTGCCAGCAAGCGGTAAAATGTGGAATGGCGGAGAGGGTTGGACCTCCTCACTTCACTTCAGACGCTCGTTTGAATCAGGCCGGGCCCCTGAGGCTAGCCTAAAGGCATTCGAGTCATCCATTCATGTCGGATCAATCAGTGACCGAAAAAAAATATGGAATCGCCGTCATTGCCAATGACAAGATCGCCGATTGGCTTCTGCCATTCCTCGAAAGCTATCTCGCGAGCAATGCGGCGACGCCGCTTTATCTCATTCCCTATGACGATAATGTCGCCCTCACGCGCCGCGCCGCGGATGTCTATGGCGTCCAATTCGTGACGCCGGACAGCGCCGAGCTCGATGCCTTGGCGGCGAAGCTCTATCCTTTGTTTCCGGGGCATCGCCGCAGGCTGCGCAAGTTCCTGTCGCTGGCTCTGCCGCTTGATGAAGTCCTCTATATAGACGTCGATACGCTTCTTTTTCGCGACGTGCGCGAACTGTTCGGGCTGATCGAGAGCCAAAAAGCCGATTTCGTCATGGCGTCCTCGAGCGAGGAATATGTCTACAATAAGAAGCAGGCGAATTATGATTTCCTGCGCGATGCGCGCTTGTTCAACGACGGTTTCTTTTTAACCTCGAACCATGTTCTGTCGCTGCGCGATTTCTACGAGACGATTGCCAAGGACGAGAAAATTTTTCATTCCGTGCGCAAACGCGGCATGCTTTTCGCCCAGCCTCTGACGAATTTCATCGTCCATCGGCGCGGGCTGAAGGTGGCGTCTCTGCGCGAATGCGTCGAGACGGCATCGGACGAGAGCTTTTATAAGGCCGAGGGGATCACGTTTCAGCCGGACGGCCCTCTCGATCCGGTCGGCAACCGGATCTTTTTCGCGCATTGGGCGGGGGCGACCAGTCTGCCGAGCCGCCGCGTTTTCGACGCAGCTTGGCTGCAATATGCCAAGCAGGCCAATGCGCGCATGAATAAGTGATTGTCTTGCCGGCAGGCTTTGCGTCTATGTTTTTGACGGATGAACCCAATCTTGACGCAGAGCCACCGTTTATTTTGATCCTGATCTAGCCGGAAGATCGAATGCCTCGACTGCTCACGCTCTATCTCGCGAAACGCATCGCGCTTTCGGCCTTGCTGATCGAGACCAGTCTGTGCGTCCCGGTGATCATGACGTCGCTGTTTCATTACCTGCCGCCGGCGGCGGTGCGCAGCGGTCTTTTGATGCCGGCGCTTCTCGGCACCGTGCCGACGGTTTTCTATATCGCGCTTCCGCTGGCGGTCGGCGTTGCCATCACGCTTGAATTCGCGCGCATGTCGTCGGAAGGCATGATCGCGGTTCTCTATTCCATCAGATTGTCGGTCTGGTCGATTTGCATGCCGGCCGCGCTTGTCGGTCTGATCGCCGTCGGCGTCGGCTATTGGTTCTCGTCCTTCGTCGCGCCGGCCTATGTCGGGCAGATGCATGACGTCATTCATGTCATCCGCAATTCGCTCAATCACCGGATGCTGGAGCCGGCGCAATTCTATACATTCGATTACGGTACCAAGACGCTGTATTTCCAGCGGTGGAAATCGCCCGATGTCGCAACCGGCGTGTTCATCCATCATTTCTCGCCGGAAAAGCAGGAAGAAGAGATCATCACCGCGGCGGAAACCGAATTCCGCCGCAACGATCATGGCGTTTTGCTCGTCATGACCAATGGCTCGATTCAGACGCGCCCGCAGGGCTCGACCGATATGCGGACGGCGAATTTCGACGAATATGTGCTGTCGATCGATATGCAGGGCACGAATGGCATGCCGAAGCGCGATTGGCGCGGCGTGTTCGAATTGCCTTGGAACGAATTTATCGCCGAGCGCTTCTCCGGCCTCCAAGATCCGCGCCGCCTTGCCGAATGGACCAGCGAGGCGACGAAACGCGTCGGCATTCCACTCTTGGCGCTGGCGCATGGATTGTTCGGAATAGGGCTCGTGCTGACGGTCACATCGGCGACGGGGCGCGGCTCGGCCGGGACGGCGGTGACCATTCTGGCCGTGCCTGTCCTGCATATTGCGATCCTGATCGCGGCCGAAACCTTGGTGAGGCGAGACCCGCGCCTATCGTTCGTGATCTTCGCCGCGATCCTCGCCGAATTCGCGGTCGCGCTGTTCATGCTGCATAAGCAGAACGCGAATATGTCGCCGGTCAAGCCTTTGGTTCCGCTCGGCCTAACGCCCGTGGACGGGCACGCGCCCGCCTGAGTCCAAATCTAACGGTCCTTCCAGGGAATCGTCGTCTCAAAAAATAATCTCACGAGATCGGCCTGCCTATGGGTGCCGGTCTTGGCGAGAATATGTTTGAGATGCGTGCGCGCCGTCATGTCCGAGATTTTGAGCCTTTGCGCCACGCTTTGCGGTGGTCCCTCATTGAAGATCAGCGCGTCGAGAACGCGTCCTTCCGCCGGCGTGAGGTGGAACATGGCCGAGAAGACATTGACCCGGTCCGTCATGCCGCGGCGGCGATCGACGATGAAAAGCCCGACGGACGGCCGGTCCTTGTCGAGAATATAGCCGGCGGCGCGTCCCGACAAAGGCACGACATGCACGACGAGCGACGCGCCGCCGGCCTCGGTCGGCAGAATGATCGATCCGCCCGGCGCCAGGTCTTCGGTTCCGCGCGCGGCGGCGAGGACGAGCGCCTGCAGCCTTTGCGAAGCCTTGAAATCGGCCGCGCCGATGAAGCCCTGTTCGCTTTTAAGGCCGTTGTTGCCGCGCATGAATTGTTCGGCGGTGTCGTTGGCATAAACGATACGGCCGCTGCCGGTGGTCAGAACCGCGCCGAAGCCCGCGCTTGCCACGAAGCGCCCCAGCAAATGCGCTTGCGACCTATATTCGTCGAGGAGATCGCCGACCATGAAAGCGCGTTTGAGATGCGGCGCGATGGATTTCATGCGCGCCATTTCGTCCGGGGTGACGATGCCTGCGCTGGAGGGCCGAAGAATCGCGAAACCGGCCATGGCTCCAGGCTGTTTCGTTAGCATGATGCCGACATAGTCCCAGTGATCGCGCTTGCGGGCCCATTCGTTATAAAATACCGACCGCTTGTAATCATCGGCGGTCACGAGGTGCGAAGCCGTGACGACTTCGCCCGGCCGGGCCTGTTTCTCCAGCGTACGGAACGGGCTGATCTTATCGAAATGGGTGAGATAGGCCATTTGCGAGGCCATATCGTTATTATAGGCCATCTTCGAAAACATGACCGAGCGATCCGGCCGATGCCGATGCGTCGCTAGAATGCCCATATGGCCGCCGGCAAGACGCACGACGCTTTCGCAGACCTCCGATTGGCTCTGCGCGTCGAGGATGCCGTCATATATTTTGGTAATGACCTGAAGAACATCCGCGCCGGCCATCGGTCGTGACTCCTGTTACGGGACGCGAGGACACGTCATTTGATAACAGTTTCCGCGAAGGAGGGAAGCCACAAACGGAGACTTATGCGTTTCAACGGTAATGGAATGGCTGGATCTGCTCGACGATTCACGCGCCGAAATGGGGGAATTTAATTCCCCATCGCCGGCAAAATCACGTTCAATTTTAAAGAACGGAGTGGATTAGCGGGCGCGCGCGGCCACGCGGGTCGCCATGGGCTTGGCCGTCAAAGGCTTCGTCTGCACCGTCGCCGCATAGGCATCGAGAACCTCGGCTGGCGCCCCGATCTTGTGCACGCAGCCATCTTCGATCCAGAGAACCCGGTCACATAGATTTTCGAGGGTCACGAGATCATGCGAGACGATCAGAATCGTCCCATGCTTGGCAAAATCCTGGATGAAGGCGTCGCATTTCTCGGCAAAGGCCCCGTCGCCGACGGAGAGGGCCTCGTCGACGATCATGATATCGGCATCCGCATGGGCGCAGATGGCGAAGGCGAGGCGCGCGGCCATGCCGCTCGAATACATGCGTAAAGGTTGAAAGAAAAACTCGCCAATATCGGCGAAAGCCGCGATGGATGGCAATCTTTGCTCGATGACCTTGCGGCGCAATCCGAGAATGGCGCCGCCGATCATCGCATTTTCACGGCCGGTCAATTCGAGGTCGAAGCCGGCGCCGAGCGCCAGGATGGGCGCGATCGATCCCGTGACGGTGACCTTACCATAGCTCGGTTCGGTGATGCCGCAGACGATCTGCAACAAAGTCGTCTTGCCGGCCCCGTTGCGGCCGATGATGCCGAGTTTTTCGCCGCGGCGAATTTCGAAGGAAATATCCCGGAGAGCCCAGTGCTGATGGTAAAAGCGCTTCCATCGACCGAACAGGATCTGCTTCAACTGGTCGTTCCTATGCGCATAGAGCTGGAACGCCTTGCCGATGCCCTCGCAACGGATGATCACGTCAGATGACATCGACCAATACTGCCTTGTAACGCATGAAAAACCGATAGCTGCCAAAGAAGATCAGAAGCGAGGCGGCCACTGTTCCAAAATAGAGGATCGGATTGGGAAGCGTGCCTTGCAAGAGCAGATTGCGAATTAGCTCGACATAATCCGCGATCAGATTGCCGCGGACCACGATTTGAAGATTGGGCGGCAAATCCTGGATGGAATAGAAGATGGGCGTCACGAACATCAGCACAGGCACGATCGAGACCATCAAATAGGCAATGTCGCGCGTGAAGCAGCCGAGCGCCATCAAAAACCATGACATGCCGAGCAGGAACAAAAACAGAGGCACGAGCACCGCAGGCAAAAGCAGCGACGTCAGCGGGATTCCATGCGTGAGCACGATCTCGAAAACGAGCAGCACCCCGAAGCTGATGGCGGCATAAACGCAGGCCCTGATCGTCGCCGTCCAGGCTAAAGTTTCGCTCGGAAAGATCGACCTTTTGATCACTTCGGCATGTTCGTGCAGCAGGCCCGGCGAGCGATAGGCAAGCTCGC
>JAATEW010000340.1 GCA_015655535.1 Hyphomicrobiales bacterium
CACAATTTCCATATCCATCAGCAGAGATTCGCGGTGGATGCGGCCGAGACAAATTTAAACCCTGACTCACCGGTTACCCACGCGCTCGAAAATGCGACCAAGCGTCGAGCAGACTCACATCATCATGGCACGGCTCCGGTTTCTCTAGCCGACAGCGTCCCCGTGCTTTCCGCGTGGGAGCGGGACGAGAATGGAAAAGTCAAAGCTCACAATCCCATCGAGACGGTGACCATGACCTTCGACAAGCCTGAGCAGGTGGGCGATTTCGTTTTTCACTGCCATATCCTCGAGCACGAAGACAAAGGCATGATGAAGCGTATGACTATTTACACTGACGGGCTAAAATGACCGGCACATCTTGTCGGCAAAGATCGGCATAATGCCGGAGTCGGGAATGACGATGAGGCCGAACATCATCGTCGCGCCGGAAGACGCCGTCGAGATGAAGGCCCCGCGAGGCTTCACCTGCGACTTCATGAGTTACGTTGAAAAGGATTTTCAGATCCAGCTCGATTGGATCGCCGTCGATCATCATAACACCGGCCATCCCCAAACCCATATCATCGTGCGAGGCGTCCTCGATTATGGACGGATTCTCAATATCACCAGCCCCTACACAGCCTATGACATCCGTCACCGGCAAGCGAACTGATCACGCAGGAACTCGCTCCCCTGACCGAACTCGACGTCGCCGGGAAACGCGCGATCGAAGTGGATGCCGACCGATCGCAACACACGCCCGGTCGCATTTGACCTCGGATTGGACGTCAGTGGACAAATGAAGCTACTGCGATGCATTTTGAACGTTTCCATTAGAACAACGCGAACGTATGCGATTGATGCGTGACATGGTGCGGATCCGTAACGTTCATCGCTGGGCAGGACAGATGCTCCTCGATGCGACGCAAATCAGAAAGCATTGCCGCATCGCTAACATAGTGCAGGAGCGTGAAGACATAAGCAATGCAAGCATCAACATGTTTAAGCAACGTTCCGCGGCCAGTTGAAACTCCAGAAATTATTTAGAACATGGCTTGGTCACATGAAGCCGATAGTATGGTAAGCCTCTCTCGACGGGCGAACGGGCCGTGATGCATAAATAGGACGGTTTACGATCATCTTCGACTAGCGTCGGCTTCCTTGGCCAAGCTTCACCCCTTGAACATTGTATTCAGCATGATGGGTTTCGTCAGGAGGCGTCACTGCGCAATATTGATTTCAGTTCGTGGGAGAGCCTGCTTGCGACATTGATCGGCCTGGCGTTGTTCACGCTCCTCGGCGTTGGCATACGCCTGCTGATGATGGTCACGATCCAGCAGCGCCGCGAGCGCATGAACCGCCAGATCAACGAGCGTCTGCGCACGCTGATTGCAGCCTATAAAACTCTGGGCGGCTCGTTTACTGGAGATCTGACCGTCGATCCGACGCATTTGCGCGATTTCCGTCGCCGCGGCGAGCCCGTCGTCGAGGATGAGGCGGCAACTGCCTTGGGCCCAGTCGCCGAGAATGCCGCTGGACCGCATCGTACGCGACGTATCCGCGACGCGGTTGAGGCGGCCTTATCGGACATCATCTTGCTTGGGACCGAAGAGCATGTCCGCCTGGCCGAGCGTGCTGCACGCGAGCTGATTGCCGGGCATCCGATACACACGCATGAGCTTGTCATCTCGCTTCGCAGTTTCATTCGCAAGGCGCTCGATCTTGATCCGATTCCAGCTGATCTTGCGATTCCGATGCAGGGACCCACACGGCCGTCGATTCTGCTGGGCGCGGTAAGGGAGAACGTGAAAAAGAAAATGCTCGACAAGGCGGTGGCACGGGGATGGCCAGCGATATGGGCACAGGCGAAATCGGTGGTGCGGCCGAAGATCCGCCCTTGTCGGATCATCACCCTTAGAGGCCACGCCCGTCGGGAAAGCCAAAACCGATGGAGCTTGTGGGCAAACCAATCCGGCCAGTTTGAATGGCTATCGTCAGTTATCAATCCATGAGGTAGCGATCAGACTGGGACTTGCGTTTAGGAGCAGCCCGGTACGGCCAGACCTGCACATTCCAGAATGCGGCCGAGTTGCTGTTATAGGCCTATCCGCGTCATCTCGCCTTCGTTGCATCTACCCGAGAGAAGCCCTAACGATCGTGATCCCGCGGTGCAAGAAGGCCGTAAATTCTTTCGTATGGGACGTCGCCCGCCGCAGACCCGAAAGGATCGAATCAAACGTCTATCTTGGGAACATCGATGATGAAGGCCGCTATGAGCGTAATCATGCTTGTTATCGCGCGACATGAGAAGGTGGGTACGAAGTCGAGTTAGAGATCGCTGTCTGTAACTCTGGCGTTGCGCTCCATTCCAGAGCGCCGAACGTTTCCTTAAACCCACCTTCATCCGTATGAGATGAAGCCATGGGATTCTCGAGCCCGCATTAAACTCATGCTCATTTAGCTAACGTCGCGCCAATATGATATCCGACGCATAATGAGCACCTTCCGTCACACAGCCAATCAGAAATCCAAAGTTCGCTAAAAGCAGAGCTGGTGCAGTTGATCCGTATATCATGTTCAGAATTGGCCTGTTCGCATCGAATTACACTGCTATTCAAAATAATGACTCCGTGTTTGCTACTTTGGTGAACCATTGTGTCACCGCGATATCGCAATTAAGAGCAATTTGCGTCTCCGGCGATCTCCTGAACGGACTAAGTAGTTCCCGAGTCTATTCACCTCCTACGCTTACGCTGTAGGCTTCTTCGAAATCAGCTGTTTTGGCGGACACGAGTAAGATTCACGCGATTTCCAGCCAATTCCGCAGAGATATGGCGACGGCTCAGCTCGCGCGTCGATCTCGAAACACTTATTGCGAATGTGCAGGAAATAAACGCCTATGCATCACCCTGGTATGGTCGCACCGGAGGACGCGACGGTTGGCCTATTATTTGAGAGCGGAGCAAAGGGCAAAGCGTTAAGCTTGCCCCACAACCAACAGGCCAGCCCATGACGGACTGCACAATTCGGCGCCGCTCGTTGTGTTTTATTCGACGGGCAGATCAATTGTTCAAGGATCCGCAAATCCTAAAGCGGATCTTATTGGCGCTTGGGGCGATGATGACGGGTATTGCGCCTGTCTTAGCCCAGACTGTTAATGTCGCCAACCAGTCCCAATTTGACGCCGCCGTCCAAGCAGCGATCACGACGGGTCAACCGAACACGATCAATGTCACCGCTTCAACCCTTATCACCGCGGATACAGGGCTTGTGCTGCCCGGACAGGCATCGCCGCTCAACCTTAATTTCGTCGGCTCAGCGCCAAGTTTCGGGGTAGGTTCCGACTCCACCGGAAGCCTCACCATTGGCGCCGGCACAAACATTACCTTTACGCCAACGTCCTCAGCCGCGTTATTTAGAGTCGGTTACGGCCCGGGAAGCAGCGGCTCAGTCACAATGACCGGTGGAACGATCACGGGCAACCAGTCGGCTTCGACCTATCTGTCGTTTAGCATGGGCCGCAATTTCGGCACCGGCACCTTCAATCAAAGCGGCGGCACATTCAGCCTTGATGGAGGGGCCTTTCAGGTCGGGGTTGCCAGCGGCCAAGGCACTTATAATTTGTCCGGCACCGGCGTCGTCAATATGGGCGCGCTGGGCACCATTTATCTCGGCGACGCCGCCGGGGGAATCGGAATATTGAATGTCTCGGGTAGCGCTAGCTTCTCGTCTGGCATACAGGCGTATGTCGGCAATGGCGCTGGGTCGCAAGGGACAATTACACAGAATGGGCCGGGCTCGCAGGTCATCCTTAATGGAAGGAACTATTTCGGAACCAATGTCGACGATCCGTCTAGCCCCGGCGGGACGGGCACATATAACTTGGTTAGCGGCAGGCTCGAAATCACAAACGCTGCCTTTGCGGCCTTCGGCAATGTAGCCGGAGCCTCCGGCATTCTTAACCAGAGCGGCGGGATCCTGACAACGGACGGAACCGGGCTCGTCTATATCGGCCAGAGCGGCGCGGGCCAGTATAATATGAGCGGCGGCACTGCGACTTTCTCAAGCGGTTTGAGCGTTGCGCAAAATCCTGGATCGACGGGCGTCATCAACCAGACAGGTGGCGTCTTGACACTCTCGGGTGGCCAAATCCAATTTGGCGCCGGAGCCAGCATTTATAATCTCAATGGCGGTGTCCTGCAGATCGGTGGCACGAATCCGATTGCGACGGTTGGCGGAACATATCAATTCAATCTGGGCGGCGGCACGATCCAGGTGATCGAGTCGGCGCTTGTCACCAGTGTGAATGCGACATTGATGTCCGGCACCGTCTCGGCGATCGACACCAATGGTCTCGGCGCGACATGGAGCGGCGTGCTGTCGGGCGATGGCGGCCTCGCCAAAATCGGCGCCGGCACGCTGAGCCTGACGGCTGCGAATACCTATACCGG
>JAATEW010000156.1 GCA_015655535.1 Hyphomicrobiales bacterium
ACTATGGGCATCTGACCGATTCGCCGATCTTCGCGCCGACCACGACGCATCATCAGACGGACAATCGCGTGCAGGTGGGCTTCAGCTATAAGTTCGACACTTATGCTCCCCCGGCTCCGATCCTCGCCAAGTACTGAGCTTTAAGGACTGAGTTCCTTCGACGCCCGTTCGAAACGGCGCCGTATTAACCCACCATCGACCTCCGGCTCGTTCAAAGCCGGAGGTTTGTGCCTCGGTGCGAGCGATAGAGAAGCGAGCTAGGCTTCGATCTCCGGCACGGCAAGCAGCCGCTGCCGCAACGCCAGCCGCACAAGCTCGATATCCGAGGTGACCGCAAGCTTGCTCTTGATGAGATAGCGCGTATTGGCCACGGTTTTGGGGCTGACGTGAAGCGTTTCCGCGATCTCGTCCGAAGTCTTTTCCGCCAGCAGCATGCGCAACACTTCGAATTCGCGCGGCGTCAAAACGTCGAGCGCTTGCGGCTCGTCGGCAAGGCGGCTCAGGGCGAGTTCGTGATCGATGTCCGGGCTCAACGCGGTCTTGCCTTTCAGCACGTCGAATACGGCGTTCAGAAGCGCTTCCGGCGGGCTGCTCTTGGTGACATAGCCCTTGGCGCCGGCCTTTATGGCCTGCACGGCATAGGCCGCAGTCTGATGCATGGTGAACACGAGGATCCGCGCGGCATGGTCCCATTGCCTTATGCGCTTGACGGCTTCGATGCCGCTGAGGCCCGGCATCGTCAGATCCATGATGACGAGATCTGGCGTCACTTCTTTGTACAGACGATAGGCTTCCGCACCGTCACTCGCCTCGGCTATGACCCGCAACCCCGGCTGCTTCTGCAGCAGCGAGCGATATCCCTCGCGCACGATGGCGTGATCGTCGACAAGCATGATTTTCGTGCAAGGCGCCGTCATGATGAATGGCCCATGCTCAGACCCCGCCTGTCGCGGCGCGCGGCGCCGGAATCACCGCATGCAAAATCAATCCGCTCGGCTGCCGCGTCTCGAAACGCAATTTGCCGCCGAGCGCTGCGATGCGCTCACGCATTCCGAGAAGGCCCATCCCGGACTTTCCCGCAAGATCGATGCCCATGGCCTTGCCATCGTCGTCGATGACCATCTCGATTTCTTGTGCGCCCTGCCCGGCAGCCTCTAAGTCCGTCCCGCGCAAATAAAGGTGCAAACCGACCCGCGTCGCCTCGGCATGTTTGGCAGCATTGGTGATGGCCTCCTGCGCGATGCGATAGAGGCTCGCGCCGAAGGGCGACGGCAAGGCGTCGAAGCCGCCGCGAACCTCGATTTCGAAGCGCGTCTTGCCCCGGCTGCGGCTGTTCCAACCGGCGACCAGGCTTTCGAGGCTCGATGTGAGGCCGAGTTCGTCCACATCGGGCGGCCGCAGCCTGACAAGCGCGCTGCGCAGCGTCTCCATCATATGGGCGGCTGTGCGCGCAATGCTTTGGCATTCGGGCAGAAGCGCCGGGCAATCCTCTTTCGCCGTCTGCCCGGCGGCCGCGGCGACGGCCGAGATGGCGGCGAGACATTGACCGAATTCGTCGTGAAGCTCGCGGGCGAGATTGAGCCGTTCTTCGTCTTGAACCGCGATCAATCGTTTCGTCAACTCATTGCGCTCGGCGAGCGTCGTCTGGAGCGTTTCGGCAAGCTGATTGAACACGTCGCGGATCGCCGAGAGTTCGGCCAGATCGAAGGCCGGCATGCGCGTTGAAAATTCATTGGCCGCGAGCTTCTCGAGACCGGAGACGATTACGCGGGTCGGACGCAGGGCCCGCGCCAGCGCCGCATAGACCAGAATGCACAGCACCAACAACGTGATCGCCATTACGGCAAAGAGCCGGTTCGTTTCACGCCAAGCCTGCGTGATCAAACTGTCCGGATCGACAGAGACCACGGCTTCCCCTTGCGCTTCGTTCCGGAAGACGACCTGGCTCGCTGCTTCCGTACCGGGCTTGAAGATGCTCCGGTATACCGCCGAAAAATAGTCGGGCGCGCCGGTCTCGCCGGATTGCCTGCCGCTGCAAAGACGCTGAAGAATCTCGCCGCTCTTCGCGCGATAGGCAATGCAGAGACCCGGCGCCATGAAGGACGCGGCGATCACTTGCAGGTCGGGAAAGCGGCCAACCGTGTTCTTGACCCACTGGCCCTGGTCCTGCTGAAGTTCCAAATCCTTTGCGACGATTTTGGCGATCCCCTCGGCCTTCATGCGTGCCGATTGATCGCTGTCGAATAAGACGTAAGCCGAGGCGGCGATGAAACAGAGCGCCGCTAGCCCCGCGACGCGCAGCGCCAGCCTTAGCTTGAGATCGATCGGGCGTGATACCGATGTCATTTCGAAACCTTTAATGGAGCAGCCAAGCGTAACTGTTCGCGCAGCGGCAAACCATTAAGGGACAGAATGGAGGCCGTGGGAAGCGGCCAGCGGAAATGCGGGAAAATTGCCCGGCTCTCGCCGGGCGAGGTGCCATTTCGGGCGCGGCCCACCGGGCCTATGGCAGACGGATCGCTTCCCGCCGGAGAAAGCTCGCCACTATGAATCGCGCCATCAGATTAAGCGCCGCCGCTGCCTTGTGGCTGGTATCTCTCAATCTCGCACATGCCTATGCGGGCATTTCCGAAGCGCCGCAAATCGCCATGGCCGTGATCGATTTCGACTATATCGATACCTCCGGTGAGGCCAAGGATCAGACAGACGAGCACCAGAAGCGCCTGGATGCGTTCATGCAGGCGCTGCGGCAGGATCTCGCGGCGAGCGGAAAATACAGGATCGTTTCACCGACCTGCCATCCCGACGCATGCCGGGTCGGACCATCGAGTCTCGCAGAGCTCCAGAGCGCGGCGCGCGAGGCCGGTGCAAAAATCCTGCTGATGGGCGGGATCCACAAACTGAGCACGCTTGTCCAATGGGCCAAGGTCCTGGCCATCGATGTCGACACCAATGCGGTTACCTTCGATCGGTTGCTGACCTTCCGCGGCGATACGGATGGAGCCTGGAAGCGCGGCGAAGATTTTATCGTGAGCGAGATCACCGCGCCGCCAACTCCGCCCTCCGACGCGCGCGAACAGGCGTCCGCGGTCAAACTCGCGGTTTTCGATTTCGAGCTGGAAGATTTCAGCCCCGGCGCCGCCGTCACTAAGGGCAGCGCGGAAGATGCCACGCAATTGGGCCGCGTCAGCGACGAGGTGCGCAAGCTGATCGCGCAATCGGGCCGCTATAGTCTGGTCGATGTGAGCGGTGCAGAGGGAGAGACCGTCAAGAGCCACGATTTGCGGCAATGCAATGGTTGCGATGCCGCCATCGCATTGAAGCTCGGCGCCGACCAATCCATGGTCGGGATCGTGACGCGCATCACGCGGACGGATTACGCGGTCACCTATCGCATCCGCGACACGCGGACCGGCGCCGTCATCGCCGTCGAGCAGACCGACCTTCGCATCGGGGCTGACTATTCCTGGAACCGCGGCGGCGCTTGGTTGATCAAAAACCGCCTGCTCAAAGATCAAGATCAACCCTAGGCTTATTCAAAGCCTGAGGTTTTCGTCGAACTCTTCGATCGGAATAGGCGTTTCGAATTCGACTGCCATGCCGTTCTCGAAGGTGCGCACGACACGGCTCGGCGTTGCGCCGAGAATGATTTTCGTGTCGTTCGGAATTTTGAGCTCGGTCGTAATGGCTGCGCCCGATATCGAGACATCGATCAACTTGACGATATGTTCCTCGCCATTCACAAGCAGAATGCAATGGCGCAAAATAGGTACGATCCTTTCGTGCCTGCGGTCCTCTTCCCGAAGCGAATCCCGGTTGAGAAGCCAGGTGAGCTGATCGGCGATCCGTTCCCGCTTATTGCCCGTCAGCGTGAGGGCGATCGCAAAACCGAACGGCGTATGATGGATGATGTTGCCCTCGACGCGTCCGATGTAATCGAGATAGACGATGATGCGTTCGCCTATCGCGCCGCGCACCGGCGCGGCCAGCGAGACGCCGCCAGCCGACATATCGGTCGTGCGGCATGGGAATTCGCGCTTATCTTCGAGCATGTAGCGGCCGGCGATCGAGACCGACACGCGATGATAATTGCGGCGGTCGTCGGGCTCTCCGGCCGACGGCGATGTCCAGTTCATTGACAAAACTCTTCTGCTGTTCTTGGCGAACCGGCATGCCCAATGTTGACAGTCTGAAGTTGCAAGAGCGGAACTATAAAATGTATAGTTTTAGACTATTCACGATTTAGCTTCCTGATAGGTTAATGTATAAAGCACAGCTTCAGCGCTAATGAGTATAAATACGTAGCTGAACTGCCTGTCTTCCGGCCGAAATCTTCCAGCCGGTGCGCGACGCGAAGCGTTATTTTTTCTGCGCGCGGCGCGTCACATATTTCACCACCGGCAGATAGAGCGGGTACGGCAGAAGGCATAGCGCCTTCGCAAACCAAGCGAGACGGCGCGGGAAGGTAATCTCGAATCCGCCGGTCTCGAATCCGTCGCAGATTCGCTTCGCCGCTTCGTCCGCCGTCATCAAGAACGGCATTTCGAAAAAATCATTATGCGCATTCATCTCGGTTCGGACGAAGCCGGGATTGACCATTTGCACGGTGATGCCGTCATCATCCGCGGTGATCCGCAATGCTTCAGCCATATTGATGAGCGCAGCCTTGGTGCCGCCATAGGCGAGCGAGCCTGGAATGCCGCCATAGCCGGCAATCGAGGATGTAATGGCGATCTGGCCGGACTGCCTTTTGCGCATGGCTTGGAGCACAGGTGCGAGAGCGTTCACGACACCGCCGACATTGATCTCGAAGGTTTCGGCGATGATCTCCGCCGAAAAAATCTCGCGCTCGGCCGGGAAATAGACGCCGGCATTGAGAAAGGCGAGCGCGATCGGCCCCAGAGACGATTCAATCTCGGCGGCGAGCGCCGCCATATTTGCGCGGTCCGTGACATCACCCTGAAACACGAAGATGTGCCCTGGAGTGCTCGCCGCGAGGCTTGCCAGCGCCTCGGCGCGGCGCGCGGTGACGGCGACGCGATAGCCGCGGCGCACGAGTTCCTGCGCGACGGCACGCCCTATACCTGAACTCGCTCCGGTGATCCAGGCGAGGCCGTCGCCGGGTTTGGCACGATAGACCATCTCGTTTCCTTCCCTGTCGGCTGAAGTTTTGCTTCCTCAAACCGCAACCGGAGAAAAATCTACTCCAAGCCTCGTTTCGAGGGTTGTTTAACAAGCGGGATCAAAGGTTTTCCGCTCCGCGACAAAGGGCGCTCATGCGACGGAAAGCTTGCGGGGACGGTCCGATAAACGTAGTTTTTCCATAAAGGAAGAGACCAAATGACAGTACCGCAAAATGTGATCGAGGCGATCGGCCACACGCCCCTCATCAAGCTTCGTCGCGCCTCCGAGGAAACCGGCTGCACCATTCTCGGCAAGGCCGAATTCATGAACCCCGGCGGCTCCGTCAAGGACCGCGCCGGTTTGGCCATTATCGAAGATGCGATCAAGCACGGCGTACTGAAGCCGGGCGGATTGATCGTTGAGGGCACGGCAGGCAATACCGGCATCGGCCTGTCGCTCGTCGCCAATGCGCTCGGCTATCATACGGTGATCGTCATTCCGGATACGCAAAGCCAGGAAAAGAAGGATCTTCTGCGTCTGCAAGGCGCCGAGCTGATCGAAGTCCCGGCCGTCGCCTATTCCAACCCCAATAATTACGTGAAGCTCTCCGGCCGGCTGGCCGAGCGTTTGGCCAAGGAACATCCGGCGGGCGCAATCTGGGCCAATCAATTCGACAATGTCGCGAACCGGCAGGGCCATATGGATACGACCGGCCCGGAAATCTGGATCGAGACCGAAGGCAAGGTCGACGGCTTTTGCTGCGCCGCCGGGACAGGCGGGACGATCGCCGGTGTCGGCATGGCCTTGAAGGCAAAGAACGACAAGATCAAGATCGCGCTCGCCGATCCGATGGGCGCCGCGCTTTATGCCTATTACACCAAAGGCGAATTGGCCTCGTCGGGCTCGTCGATCACCGAAGGCATCGGCCAGGGACGCATCACGGCCAATCTCGAAGGCGCGCCGATCGATGCCGCCTATCAGATCACCGACGAAGAGGCGCTGCCGATCCTCTTTGATCTCGCCGAGCACGAAGGGCTTTTGCTCGGCGGCTCGTCCGGCATCAATGTCGCGGGCGCGATCAGGCTCGCCAAGGACTTAGGTCCGGGCCATACGATCGTGACGATCTTGGCGGATTCCGGCGCGCGCTATCAGTCGAAGCTCTTCAATCCGGCGTTTCTGCGCGAGAAGAAACTGCCTGTGCCCGGATGGATGGACAAGGCGCCGAGCATCAAGCCGGACTTCGTCTGACCGGACTGACCAGGTCGCGCTAAATCGCGACCTGCCTTCCAATCTCGACGGTCTGTTCCTGCGGCAGACGCAACACGTCGCCGACATGCGTCTCGTTGCGCGCCATGGCCGCATAGAGCATTTCGATCCAGCGCGGCAGGCCCTTGCCATCTTCCCGGGGCTCGATCGATTCATGCCCGACGTAATAGGTCACGTCGCTCAGATCGATCTTGCCGTCCTGGTCTTTCGCTTTCGCCAGCAGCGCCGGGATATCCGGCCGTTCCATAAAGCCGAACATGGCATCGGCGCGCCAGAAGTTCGGCGCGAGTTCGCGGATGCGCAGACGCTCGGATGGATTTGTCCAAGGGGCCGACGACGTATTGACCGTCAGCACCACGAGCTGCTCATGCAGGGCGCGATTATGCTGCAAATGCCAGACGAGCACGGGTGGCACGTCCAGATTGGTGCGGGTCAGAAACACGGCCGTGCCCGGGACGCGCGGCGTCTTGCGCGCGACCACCTGCGCCGAAAAATCCGCCACCGGAACGAGGCTCTTTTCCAGCTGCGATCGGAGCGTATCCGTTCCATGGTGCCAGATCCACATGATGCCATAGACGGCGGCTGCTATGAGAAGCGGCGCATAGCCGCCGTCGGCGATCTTCACCAGATTGGCACTGAAGAAGGCCGTATCCACGATAAAGAAGAAGCCAGCCAAGGCCGCCGCGGCCAGGAGGCTCCACTTCCAGATGTCTCGCATCGCGATAAAAAGCAGGACGGTGGTCATCAGCATGGTGGCCGAGACCGCGACACCATAGGCGCCTGCCAGATTGTCGGACTTTTTGAAGCCGAGGGTCAGCGCGATCGTGACGATCATCAAGAGCCAATTGACGGCGCCCACATAGATCTGGCCATAGCCTTCCTCCGAGGTCTGCTTGACGGATAAATGCGGCAGCCAACCCAATCGCATGGCCTGCCGGGTCATCGAAAAGGCTCCGGTAATCACCGCCTGACTGGCGATGATCGTCGCCAGCGTCGCAAGGATGATGAGAGGGATGAGAAGCGGCTGAGGACATAGGCGGAAGAAAATATTGCCATCCGAAAGCGCGCCGTCGAGGACGATGCCCGCCTGCCCCGCGTAGTTCAAAATGAGGCTTGGGAAGACTGCGCCGAGCCACGCCATGCGGATCGGCTTTGGGCCGAAATGCCCCATGTCGGCGTAAAGCGCCTCGGCGCCGGTAACGCACAGAAAAATCGCGCCCAGCACAAGAAAGCCTTTGATGCCGCCTGTCGCGAGATAGTGAAGCCCGTAGATTGGATTGAGTGCCGCCAAAACCGCCGGATTATGCAGGATGCCGAAGATGCCCATGACAGCGAGGATCAAGAACCATAGGGCCATGATCGGTCCGAAGGCCTTGCCGATCCGCTGCGTACCCAACGGCTGGCAAATGAACAGGAGCGCGAGAATGGCGACGGCGCCCGGCAGGATATAGGGCTCGACAGCCGGCGTCGCCATGTTCAAGCCTTCCAGCGCCGACAGTACGGAAATCGCCGGCGTCACCGCGCCATCGCCATAGATCAAGGCGGCGCCGAACAGGCCCACAGCCACGATCACGGGCCGCTTGTTCTTCTTGACGCCGATGAGCGCCATGAGGGCCAAGATCCCGCCTTCGCCATCATTATTGATGCTCATGGCGACGGTCACATATTTGATCGTCGTGATGATGAAGAGCGTCCAGACGACGAGGCTGAGCATGCCCAAAATCGCGGATGCGTCATGCCCGGCACCGGTCGCCAGCACTGTTTTCAAGGTGTAGAGGGGACTCGTCCCGATGTCGCCGAAGACGATGCCGAGGGCGGCGAGCCCCATCGCCGGCAGACTGGATTTGGGATGTCCGTGGACGGTGTCGGCTGCCGGCGCCTGGCCATTCGTTTGCCCGTCGGATGCTTGAACAGTGCCGGTCGCGACAGTTTTTTGATCCACGGGTTCTCTCGTCGCTCGACGGCCGGTCATTGGAACGGTCGCCCACCAACACCTTGGCAGGCTCTTGGTTGCGCTTGGGAGTTCGGGAGCGTCGAGGATAAGGTTTGCCGGAGGGGGACTGCGGCGGAGAGACGGTTGTTGGAAAGCCGGACCAGCCTTTCGGGGTCAGCCGCCGAAGTGCAAGACCATCATGGCGAAGCAGCCGAACCAGGCGGCGAACATCAGGACCGGGGCGGCGAGATTGTCGTGGCGGCGGGTCATGGCGGGCTCCTGTTCGGTGACCAGAAACTCGCATAGGCACGGCCCAGCTGATGTGCGGGAGCGCACGGGGCTACCTCGCACACCAGGGCTCTATTTATGCGCCCGAATGTCGGCCCGGACAGCGCGGATGTCCTCGTCGGACTGCCACTGATAATCGGCATGCACCTCGGCGCGCGAGATATCGCATAATTCGATATCGACCTGATCCATCTCGAACCCGACATCCTTCAGGATGCTGATCATTTCGCTCGTGGTCATGCGATTGCAATATTGAACGTCGTTGTTCAGCAGCAGATCCCAGGTCCGGTGCGAATGCGTCAGATATCGTTTCGGCTGCCGGTTCCCGTCATAGACCGAGATGTGATCGGCGATCCCGACCTGGGCGAGAAAGCGCCCGCCCGGCCTCATGATTTTGTACCATCCCTCCGCGGCTGCGCGGAACAGGCTCGTCTCCACATGTTCGAGCACGTCGATCGAGGTGATGGCATCGAAATGGTTCTCGGGATAATGCGGAATGCCGTCTTCCGAGATCTGGAAGGTGATATTGAGGCGCGCATAGACCTCGTCGAAATCCTTGCACCGCGCGATGATCGCGGTGCGCTGCCGGACGCGTTCCAATAGGCCCGGAGCAAGCGGCATCTGCTGGATTTGTTCGCAGACGACCGGAATGGTCGCCGCGAAGGACTTGAAATTGCGGCGATCCATCACGTCGAAGCAATGGACCTCATCGTCGCGAACGAGGATCTGATAGAGGCTATAGGCGTGGACCCATCCGGTCCCCAGTTCCAAAATGCGGCTTGGCCCCTCCGGCAGATTTGCCAGCAACCAAGTACCCCGGTCGTGCCAGACGCTGCGCGGGCCGCCTTTCATTTTGGACAGGGTCCAATAGGCCGATTTGGTCAGGGCATTGGCTGAGGCTAAGCGTAACGCCAAGGCTGTCACATAATAGTTCATCGCAGATCCCGCTTAAGCCCCGGCCGAATTTTAGCAAGGCTCAGGCCGCGGCAAAAGCTTTGTCATCATCGTTGAGAAAACGAGGTGAACGAAAGCCTGTTTCGAAACGCGACATATTCGATTTCGACCGCTCGCATTCATCTACCGTGCAACACCGTCCCTGCTCTCTGCCCAAGGCCGCGGAACTTATCGGAAAGCTGATCGAGATGGCCGGCCCACTCTTGATTGATCGGCTGGCCTTCCACCAGCGCGTGGAACCGCACCATGATCATGATCAGGAACAAAGGCTTCAGAAACGCCGCCCGCACATTGGCGGCGAAAAGAAGCGCGATGATCACCGTGACGATCCCGCCGGCTTCCCTCACGCCATGCGGCAGCATCATTGTGATCGCGGCGGCGGGCGCCAGGAACAAAAGCCAGAGACAGACACTCAAGATCTTTTCGAGGATGATGATCCAGATCGAGGTCTTCAAGATCGGCGCGGCGTTCTGACAATAATAGACGATACCGTCGCGCGCGCCCGCCCATTGGTCTTCGCCGCGCCGGGCGAGATTATAGGAGAAGATCACCTTATCCATGTAGCGGGTCGCGCCGCGCAGCACGATATTGGCAAGATTGGCGAGGGATTCGAGGCCGGGAATAGGAAGCAGCTCTGAGACCCAATCGAGCGTCGCATGAAAGGCGTTCAGGATGCCGCGCACGAGAAGGTTGAGGCCGAGCAGCGCATTCACCTGGCCGAAACGCTCGGTGACGATGCGGCGGCCGTAGGCGAACTGGGATTCGCTTCCATTGCCGATCTCGCCACGCGTGACGAGTTCTGTCAGAACCGCGACATGACCGCATTCGATCAGGTAAAGCACGTAGCGCAACACCGTGGTCCATAGCCAGCCGGTGCCGACGAGCCAGCCGATCAGCCAGACCCATCCGAAGGCCTGGGCGACATGCGTGCCAAGCCAGGCAGCGCCGCCAAAGGTCACTACGAGCCATAAAATACCGGCGATCGAAAACCAGAAGAGCACGGCGAAGCGCATCAAGGCATAGGGCAAGCTTTTCAGCAAAAGCCCAAAGGCCGTGGCAAGACCGGAATCGCGCACCGCCAAGGGATAGGCGTGCGGGACATCGGTCTGTGGAATATTGATATTGGCTCCGCTTAAACCTGGACCGCTCAAAAAACCGCTATCCGTCATTGCAGAGGCCCCAAATTTGCTTGGCCTCCTCCCGCGGAAGCCGGTTTGCGTGCATTGCGAATAACGTGATTTAGTCAGCCCCGACCGTGCGCTAAAGCACGGCTGCGTTTGCATATCACGCCGCCTGAGCCAATGGCACGCAAGCCCATGCCGCCTCAGCCGAAGAGAGCAGGATCGAAGAGAGCAGATCGATGGCCGAACCACAATATAGCGATTTCTTCGTCTCGACCGCTTGGCTCGCAGACAATCTGACGGCGTCCGATCTCGTCGTGATCGACGGGACCTTCTTCATGCCCGACGAAGGCCGCGACGCGCATCAGGAATATCTCGCCGGCCATATTCCGGGCGCGGTTTATTTCGACATAGACAAGATCGCCGATCTGTCGAGCGAGCTTCCGCATATGCTGCCCGATGCGCCTTTCTTCGAAGGCAAGATGGCGGCGCTTGGCATAGCCGAAGACATGCAGATCGTCGTCTACGATCAGCCTGGTCTTCTCGGCGCCGCGCGCGTCTGGTGGACCTTGCGTATCTTCGGCGCACAGAAAGTGAAGATTTTGGAAGGCGGTCTCGCCGCGTGGAAAGCCGAAGGGCGTCCGCTTGAAACCGGCCCGGTCGAACGGCCCTTCGCCAAATTCATCGCGCGCCTCGAAACCGAAATGGTCGCCGATGCGCAAAGAGTTTTGACCGCTTCGAAAAACGGCTCACCGCAAATCGTCGATGCGCGTCAGGCCGCGCGCTTTCGCGGCGAAACCGTGGAGCCGCGGCCGGGCGTAAGGTCAGGCCATATTCCCGGCAGCCTCAACGTGCCCTATCGCGAACTTCTCGACGATGGAAAGTTGAAGGCCCCGCAAGAGATCAAGCAGGCTTTCGTTGAAGCCGGCGTCGATCTCGCGCGACCGATCATCACGACATGCGGATCGGGCGTGACGGCCGCCATTCTGCTGCTTGCGCTTGAATCCATCGGCAAGACCGGCGTCGTTCTTTATGATGGATCTTGGACAGAATGGGGCGGCCATCCCGATCTGCCGATTACAACCAACGCGGCGTGAGGTTCCCTACAGCGTTGCATCAAAGCAACGTTGCGTGCAGCGATGCAACACTCGCCCGGCCAAGATCACGTTTTGTCGTCTGCGTAGGAAAACCGCAACGTTAACTTGACGAACCTTTGGGTAACGCTACACTCTTTAATATCGTGATTTGCATGAAACCCTTTTGAGTTTCAGTCATTTCACGATGAAAGGTGACCGTTCGCACTTCGACGAACGAGGCTTAGCTTCGCGGCATGGCCAAGTGGCCCATGTCTTTCTTTGAAGCTCGGTCGGCTGGCCTTCGAGGCCGCCCCTTGTCGCCGCTTTTCCCGTCCCCGGGAGCACATCAACAGCTTTGGCATCGCAAGCATTCGCCATGCATTTGGCGAAAGCGATGTCGTGTGGGGAAGGGCCATGTCGTCGCGCGTTCAGGCTGAGTGGAAACCGGTCAGCCGGATGAACCAACGCGTGTGACCTCAACAAGAGCACGTTCGGACTTAAAACCGGAGTCCACTTTTTCGCCAGCGCGCTCAACCGTCTCGAGACACATCAGGAGTGACTGCCATGTGTGATTATTCACTGGAAATGTATG
>JAATEW010000202.1 GCA_015655535.1 Hyphomicrobiales bacterium
GATCCGGCCCCTGTTGGAGCGCATGCTGCAGCCGGACCCGGCCAATCGTCCTGACAGCATGGCGGAAGTCGCGGCTTGGCCCGATCCTGTTTCCTCTGCGCAAATGACGGGCGGCTCTTCGCTTGCCGCGCCGCCGGCGATTCCGGCATTGCCGAAGGCCGCCAAAACCCGGTCCCGCGGCGCCGCCTGGCTCGTCCCAGCGGTATTGGCCGGCATCATTGGTGTTCTCGGTTTTACCGGCTGGCAATTTCTCAGCGAGCCGCCCGAGAAGAAAGCGACCGCCGAGGCGACGGCTACCGCCGCCGCGACGCCCAGTCTGCAATCCGCCTCGGTGCCGGCGCTCCCCACGGAGCCGCAGCCCGCTGCCAAAGAGCAGGCCGCCCATGATGCGGCTCCGCCCTCCGTCGAGGCACGGACACCGGAGCCCGAGCTACAGCATGCCCGGGCGCCGGCTCCCGCACCGACATCGAATGAACCGGCTCCTGTTCCGGCGCTAGCACCCGCTCCGGCCCCGCAGCGGGAGGCTGTCGTGACCCGGCCTGAGGCGGTTGTGCCGCCGGTCAGGCCGACGGCGCCCGGCGCGTTTCGCGATTGCCCGACCTGTCCGGAATTGATCGCGTTGCGGGGCGGTTCCTTCATGATGGGAAGCTCGAATGACTCGACCGAGAAGCCGGTTCACAAAGTGACGGTCGGAACCTTTGCGATCGGGCGCCTGCCGGTGACTGTCGGCGAATGGCGGCTTTGCTTCAACGACAAGGGCTGCGGCTTCAATCCGGAGGGTGATCCGGACACGCCGGTTCACAATCTGAGCTGGGACGACGCGCAGCAATATCTGGCTTGGCTGTCGCGCGTCAGCGGCCATGCCTATCGGCTTCCGACCGAAGCGGAATGGGAATATGCGGCGCGGGGCGATACGGCGACCCGCTACTGGTGGGGCAACGAGTTCGAGCCGCAGATGGCCGAATGCCGCGGCTGCGCCCCCTCGGTTTCGAGCGATCCGCCGAAGGCCGGGTTTCATCCGGCGAATGCCTGGGGCCTTCGCGACGTAACGGGATCCGTCGCGCAATGGGTCGAAGATTGCTGGCATAAGGATTTTCGCAATGCGCCCACCGACGGAACGGCCTGGGTCGCAGCGCGCTGCGGTCAACGCGTGTTGCGCGGCGGCTCATGGACCAGCGCTCCAGCCGATCTTCGGGTCAGCGGCCGCGAATTCTACGATCAGACCGTCCGCTATCCGGGCCATGGGCTGCGCGTCGCGCGCAGCATGTGAACTCGATCGTGTGAGCAGCGTGTCGCGATAAGGTTTTAAACAATGGATTTCATGGGCCGCGTCGGCCGCTTTGGGAGGAAAAAAGAATGCGCGAGAAATGGGTTCAGGCTTTGATGGCGGCCGCTTTATTGGTCCCGGTCCCGACACTGGCACAGACGGCGGCTCCGGCGCCGGCGGAAACGCCTGCGGCGTCAGCTACGCCGCCCACGCCGACGCCGGCACCTGCCGACGCGAAGGTCTATTTCATTACCCCCTCCAATGGGGCGATCCTCAAAGCGCCTTTCCTGGTTCAGTTCGGATTGCGAGGCATGGGCGTCACGCAAGCCGGCAGCACCGCGCCCAACGCGGGGCACCATCATCTTTTCGTCGACGTCGAGGAGCCGATCGCCCCGAATGAGGTGATACCGTCCGACAAGACCCACCTGCATTTCGGCGCCGGTCAGACTGAGACGCGCGTCGATCTTCCGCCGGGGCGCCACACGCTCCAGCTCGTTCTGGGCGATGCGAAGCACCGGCCTTTCTCGCCGATCCTGGCGTCGCAGAAAATCACCGTGCTGGTGGTGACGCGTCTGCCGAAACACCGGCATCATTTTCACTGGTGATGGATTTGAACGGCGAAAGGGCGCCGTGCCGGATTATACGGCCCGTTCCCAGCCGTTCATGACCAGCCGCTCCTGCGGCAGGAAGCGGCCTTTATAGGCCATTTTCTTCGAGCCTTCGACCCAATAGCCGAGATAGACATGCGGCAGGCCGAGACGGCGCGCCCGTTCGATATGATCGAGGATCATATAGGTCCCGAGCGAGCGCGCCGGAATGCCGGGCTCGTAAAAGGAATACACCATGGAAAGCCCATCCGACAAAAGATCGGTCAGGCAGACGGCTACCAACGGACCTTGGGAGTTGCCGGACACAAACGCATTGGTGGCGCGATATTCGACCAGCCGGCTCTCGACATGGCTGTCCTCGATCATCATGGAATAATCGAGCACGCTCATATCGGCCATGCCGCCGCCTGAGTGGCGGGCATCGAGATAGGTGCGAAACAGCGAATATTGCTCGGCGGTCGGCTCGGGCCGCACGACCGTGCCGACGAGATCCTGATTATGTTCGAGAACCCGGCGAAAGCCCTTCGACAGCTTGAATTCATCGACGAGGACGCGAACCGAAACGCAGGAACGGCAGCTCTCGCAGGCGGGCCTATAGGCGATCGTCTGCGAGCGGCGGAAGCCCGATTGGGTCAAAGCGTCATTCAAAGCCACCGCGCGGCGGCCGATCAAATGGGTAAAGACCTTGCGCTCTTCCTGGCCCGGCAAATAGGGGCAGGGCGTCGGCGCGGTCAGATAGAACTGCGGTGCGTCGCGGGGTTCCCGGGTCAAGCGCGTTTAGCTCCCAAAGCCACAATCCCGGTCAGGATCAATTGGCACGTCGCGTTACAATGACCCCGGAAAAAATGTCATGCAAGCATCTCTTGTCGACTGTGAAAAGAGAGACGATCAAGATTAAACCGCCGGTAAAAAACCAGCTCAAATAAAACAGCACCGCGTGCACCGCAGCATAGAGGAAGGGGACGCTCGACCCGTCGGTCAGCCGCATTTCGAGATCCATGGCCTTCATGCCCGGCGTCGCCATGCGCCAGCCCGACACCGTAAATCCATTATAAAAGAAGGCGACGAAGGGAAACAGCGGCGGCAGAACAAGCAGCGCCACGCCGAGCGTCAGGAAGATAAGTACAAACCACAAGGCTGCGACCAGCAGCGAAACCAGGATGAAATCCAGGCACACGGCGATGACGCGGCGCGTCCGCACGCCGGCCAGCGCCGCCGGAGGCAATCGCAACTGCCATTGGAACGGGGCAGGGGACGTTCTGGAAAAACCGCTCGTATCGCTCATCGTGCCGCTCCGCTGACCTATCGGCGGTTATGATGTGGCACGTCTCTATCACATAACAAGATGCGGTCGCGGCGATTTTCTGAAGGGCCGGCCGGACAGGACCGGGCAAGACATTGGTCTTATTTTAGGCCGAGAGCTGATCGATCATATCTCGGACGGTTCGTCAAAAAACACTTGATATCCAAAGGGTTGCCTAGCATGGATTCGACTCTCGCCACGGTCTCGTTGATCGGGCTTTGCGTGCTCGCGGGCGGCGCCGGGATCGCTTTTGCGAAAGCCCTGCCGCCGAAAGGCTTCGTGCGGCTCGCCGATATTGCGCCGCAAATCCGCCAGGACATGCGCTATGCCGGACCCGACAATTTTACCGGCCGGCCGGTGCCGGGCTATGCCGCGCCGCGCTGCTGGCTCCGGACCGAGGCCGCGCAGGCGCTGGCCGCCGCGCAAGAGGAGGCCGCGAAAGACGGGCTGCGGCTCGTGGTCTATGATTGCTATCGGCCGCCCTCCGCAACAAAGGCCTTCATCGCCTGGTCGCAGGACGAAGCCGATCAGAAGATGAAACAGGCCTATTATCCGCGCATCGAGAAAAGCGCGCTGTTCGATCTCGGCTATATAGCGAAAGCCTCGACCCATACGACGGGATGCGCCGTCGATCTCTCCTTTGAGGGGTTGGATTTCGGCACGCCCTTCGATCTCTTCGACGATAAATCGACGACGGCCGATCCAAGCATCAAAGGCGATGCGCGGCGCAACCGCGACCGGCTTGTGGCCTTGATGGTGAAACATGGTTTTGAAAACCTGCCGAACGAATGGTGGCACTTCACCTATAAGGGTGTGGCCGATCCGAAGCCCGTCGATTTCGAAGTGAGTGATTGAACTCGCGATGGTGGAAAGCTTGTTGATAGGGGCCGACGCTCTCGCGCGCCGTAGCAAGAATGCCGGGTGGGTTTACCGGCGTGCCGAGATCGAGGGGATTTCGGAGCTCGGCATTTTCGACGGCAGCCAGGGCCTCGCGCCGCATTTCCATGACGAGCTTCAGATCAGCTTTGTTCTTGCCGGCGAGCGCGCGTTCCGCATGGGGAACGACATCATCGTCCTCCGCGCCGGGCAGTGCATCTGCATAGAGGCGGGCGTCCCGCATCAATCGCTTGCGGGCTCGCCCGAACTTGCGAGCTTCAATGCCTATCTGCCGCCGGGCGACTATGACGCTGTGGCGATGACGGCGGAGATCGAAGACCTGTGGACGCGCGCGGGGTGTCTCGACATGCCCGACCTCGCGGCAATCGTCCGGCGGCACCGGCGATCTCCAGATGAAACGGAACGGGCGAAAACCGTTCCGATCCGCGCCGAGGGCCGCGAATCC
>JAATEW010000209.1 GCA_015655535.1 Hyphomicrobiales bacterium
CTGCAATGGGCGCAGGGCTGGGCGGCCTACGCCAATATGTACGCGGCGCTGATCGTCATGTCGCTCATGTGCTCCGGCCTCATCACGGCGCTCTTCAAGCTGCGCGACCATATGCTCGCCTATCAGAAGGGCGCGCTGAAATGGTAGAGACCCTTGTCCAACACGAAGAGATCGTGCGCCAGCAAAAGGGCGCTGACCTCGCTGTCGCCGATGTCAGCCATGCCTTTGCGCTGCATGGTGCGCTTCTGCCGGTACTCGACCGGATCTCATTCAAAGTGGAGCCCGGCGAATTCGTCGCTCTACTTGGGCCAAGCGGTTGCGGAAAATCGACGCTTCTGCGGCTGATCGCGGGCCTCGATCAGCCGTCGTCCGGCTTGATCGAAAGCCAGGGCAAGAGGATCGCGGCCCCCCACCCGTCGCGCGTCGTCGTCTTTCAGGACCCGACGCTCTATCCCTGGCGCACAGTCTGGAAAAATGTGGCGCTCGGGCTTGAGGCCCAAGGACGGCTGAGAGCAGAGCGCAACCGCGTCGACGAAGCTTTGCGGCTCGTCGGCCTTTCAGGTTTCGCCAAGGCCTTTCCGCATCAGCTCTCGGGCGGCATGGCGCAACGCGTCGCGCTCGCCCGCGCCCTCGTCAACGACCCGGATATTCTCATCCTCGACGAACCCTTGGGCAAACTCGACTCGCTGACCCGCATTTCGATGCAGGGCGAGATCGTCAGGCTTTGGCTGCAGGCGGGTTTCACCACATTGCTCGTGACGCATGATGTCGAAGAGGCTTTGCTGATGGCGACGCGGGTCATCGTGTTCAGCGACCGCCCGGCGCGCATCAAAGCCGACAGGCGCATCGATGAGCCCTACCCGCGGCACCGGGACGACCCCGCGCTGGTCGCGCTTCGCCGCGATATTCTCGGCCTTCTCGGACTTGAATCGAGCTGGTAACCAGCGCCTTTACGCGGCGCTGGCAGAGGAAAACTCCTCGAAAGCACTTTCGACCAAAGTCATGTGATGCAGCATGGCGGCATGCGCCTCCGCCGCATGGCCGGCCAGGATCGCGGCGACGACGGCGCCATGTTCGGCATGCGAATGCGGCAGGCGCCCGGGCGTACGGAATTGCGCCCGGCGATAGGGCGCAAGCCTGCGGCGCAACCCGGCCGTCATCTCGGCCAGAGCGCGATTATGCGCGCCGGCATAGATTTGCGCATGAAAATCCAGATTGGATTCGGCGAAAGCCTCGGGCAGATCGCCGGTGACGTAATCTGCCATTTTCTCGTGCAGGGCATTCAAGCGGCGGCGTTCGATCGGCGTCATGCTCAGCGCCGCGAGACGCGCGCAAGCGGCTTCCAATTCGCCCATCGCAACAAACAGCATTTCGAGATCGTTCTTGTCGATGCTCGCCACCGCCGCACCGCGCCGCGGCCTGATCTCGACAAGCCCGCTCGAAGCGACGTGGCGCAGGGCTTCGCGTACCGGCGTGCGCGAAACGTTGAAACGCTGCGCCAGCATTTGCTCGTCAAGCCTTTGGCCGGAGACGAATTCGCCTGAGAGAACCGCATCGGCGATATTGATGGCGAGCTGTTCTGTCAGCGTCTTGTCTGTCCTGGTTGCCATTCCTCACTCCATCCGGCCCATTCAGGCATTCAGGCGACATGAGCCGCGCGTAAAGCCCGCTGTCCCGTCGCCATGAGCCCGCCCAGATTTTCTCAGGCCTTGCACAAATCTTGTGCTCCCAATTCCGGCCAAGACATTGTATGCACTATAGTCAGATTGTATACAAAAATCGTAGATCGCATACAAGTAGACTGACCGAGCTTGGAGACCCAGATGGATCGTCGCGATTTCCTCAAAACAAGCTCGGCCGCGGCCGCCACGGCCGGATTGGGCATCGCCGCGCCGGCCGTGCTCTCGCCCGCGAAAGCCGATGCGAGGCAGGAGACCTTGCTGATCGTCTCCGAAAGCGGCCCGAACAATATCGACATCCAGGGCGTCGGCACGAACGTGCCCGGCTATGAAGCTTCGTGGAATTCCTACGACCGGCTCTTGACCCATGCGATGAAGACCGAGCCGAACGGCACGCAATATTACGATCGCGACAAGATCATTCCCGAACTCGCCGAAGATGTTGCGATCAGCGACATGTCCGCGACCTTCAAATTGCGCAAGGACGCAACCTTTCACGACGGCGCGCC
Organism: Hyphomicrobiales bacterium; assembly: GCA_015655535.1. Taxonomy (GTDB): domain Bacteria; phylum Pseudomonadota; class Alphaproteobacteria; order Rhizobiales; family Beijerinckiaceae; genus Methyloferula. The sequence goes on from JAATEW010000209.1 coordinate 2,189, forward strand.
GGTCACCGCGAAAGATGTGAAATACTCGCTCGACCGCGCGGTGACGGTCGGCGGCTTTCCGACCTTTCAAATGTCGGCCGGCAGCCTCACCAAGCCGGAGCAATTCGTCATCGTCGACGATCATACGGTGCGCGTCGATTTCCTGCGCAAGGATCGCCTGACGATTCCCGATCTCGCCGTTATCGTGCCTTGCGTCATTAATTCCGAATTGGTGAAGAAACACGCGACCGACGCCGATCCTTGGGGCCTCGAATTTACGAAGCAGAACGAGGCGGGTAGCGGCGCCTATAAAATCACGCGCTGGACGCCGGGAAGCGAAGTCGTCTTCGAGCGCAATGACAGTTGGAAATGCGGGCCTCTTCCGAAGATCAAGCGGGTGATCTGGCGCATGGTGCCGTCGGCCGGCAACCGCCGCGCTTTGCTCGAACGCGGCGACGCCGATATTTCCTACGATTTGCCGAACAAGGATTTCGTGGAGCTGAAGGAAAACGGCAAGCTCACGATCGTTTCGACGCCCTATTCGAACGGCATTCAATATATCGGCATGAATGTCGCGATCCCGCCTTTCGATAATCTGAAAGTGCGGCAGGCCGTGGCCGCTACGATCCCCTATCAAAAGATCATGGACGCGGTTTTGTTCGGGCTCGCCAAACCGCTGTTTGGCGCGGCGCCGGGAACGCCGGTTACGCCAACCTGGCCGCAGCCGCATGGCTACGTGACGGATCTCGCCAAGGCGAAGCAATTGCTGAGCGAAGCCGGTTTTCCCGACGGCTTCGAGACCACGCTTTCTTTCGATTTGGGCTTTGCCGGCGTCAACGAGCCTTTATGCGTGCTCACGCAGGAAAGCCTCGCGCAGATCGGCATCAAGACCACGATCAACAAAATCCCCGGCGCCAACTGGCGCACCGAACTTAATAAGAAGACCATGCCGCTCTTCACCAATGTCTTCTCGGGCTGGCTCGATTACCCGGAATATTTCTTCTACTGGTGCTATCACGGCCAGAATTCCGTGTTCAACACGGTGAACTACAAGTCGCCCGAAATGGACAGGTTGATCGACAGCGCCCGCGCCGCGGCGGCCATCGACGACACCGCCGCTTACAACAAGGATGTCGAAGGTTTCGTCGCGCTGGCCTTTCACGACATTCCGCGCATTCCGCTCTATCAGCCCTATGTGAATGTCGCCATGCAGAAGACTATTTCCGGCTATCAATATTGGTTCCACCGGCGGCTCGATTACCGCGCCATGGTGAAGGGCTGAGTTAGCTCGTGGTGTGCGAACCTTCTCCCTGTGGGAGAAGGTGGCCCTCGCGTCAGCGAGGGTCGGATGAGGGGTTACAATCTCTCTGAATTACAGCGATCGTAACCCATCACCCGGTCGGCCATAGCCCGTTGCTTGCGAAGGGCGTCGCTTCGCAACGCCCTATGACCGACCACCCTCTCCGACTGGGAGAGGGGTTGCGCACCACGTTAGAGACCTGGTTGATGAAACGCTCTAGGATCGCGACGCAATGAACCTGATCCTCCAGATCGCGAAGCGCATCCTGTCGGCGATCCCGAGCCTCATCGGCGTCGTCATCGTGACCTTTCTTCTGACCCGCGTGTTGCCGGGCGACACGGCGGCCTATTTCGCCGGACCCGCGGCGACGCCAACCGCGATCGAAGAGGTGCGCAAGAAACTCGGCCTCGACAAGCCGCTTGGCGCGCAATTCGTCGCCTATGTCGAAGCCCTTGCGCATGGCGATCTCGGCAATTCGCTGACGACCGGCCAGCCTGTCACGCAAGACCTCGCCGCGCGGCTTCCGGCTTCGGCAGAACTCACCTTGATCGGCCTCATCGCCTCCATGCTGATCTCGATCCCGCTTGGAATTCTCGCCGCCGTCAAACAAGGCTCGCTCATCGATCACGCCTGCCGGTTGATCGCGACGGCGGGCGTATCCTTGCCGGTCTTCTTCACCGGCCTGCTTCTCGTCTATGTCTTCTACTACCTGCTCGGCTGGGCACCCGCGCCGCTCGGGCGGCTCGATGTGTTCTATTCGCCACCACCAACGGTGACAGGCTTCTATCTCATCGACTCGCTGCTCGCAGGCGATCTTGAGACCTTCCGCGCCACCGCCGCGCAGCTTGCTCTGCCCGCGATCACTCTGGGTCTTTTCGCTTTGGCGCCGATCGCGCGCATCACCCGCGCGTCCATGCTCTCGGTGCTCGCCGCCGACTTCATCCGCACCGCGCGGGCAAGTGGGCTCTCAGCCCGCACGGTCATCATCACTTACGCCTTCCGCAATGCCATGCTCCCGGTGGTGACCACGCTCGGCATGGTGTTTTCCTTTCTGCTCGGCGCCAATGTTTTGGTCGAGAAGGTCTTTGCCTGGCCGGGCGCGGGCTCCTACGCGGTCGAAGCCTTGATCGCGTCCGATTATGCGCCCGTGCAAGGCTTCGTCCTTGCGATGGCAGTGCTTTACATTCTGCTCAATCTGCTGATCGATGTCGCCTATGGCTTTATCGATCCGCGCGTGAGGCTTGAAGGATGAGCGAGACAAGCGTCGATACCATCCCGCGCCACGCGACAGGGTTAGCCGCCACGCTGCAACATGCGCGCTATGTGATCGGCGAAAATCCCGTCACGGGCCTCTCTGTCTCGCTTTTCGCGCTTTTGCTGATCGCAGCTCTCTTCGGACCTTGGCTCGTGCCCTATGATCCGCTGGCGAGCGACACCAATCTCGCGCTGCATACGCCGACGCCGCAGCATTGGTTCGGCACGGATCAATTGGGCCGCGATATTTTCAGCCGCGTCGTCGTCGCGACCCGGCTCGATATGGGGATTGCGATTGCCTCCGTCGCTGCCGTCTTCATCATCGGCGGTTTCGCAGGACTCATCGCCGGTTATTTCGGCGGCTGGACCGACCGCATCATCAGCCGCCTGGCCGATACGATCATGGCCTTTCCGTTGTTCGTGCTCGCCATGGGCATTGTCGCGGCGCTCGGCAATACGGTAACCAATATTGTCATCGCCACGGCGATCATCAATTTCCCGCTCTATGCCCGCGTCGCACGCACCGAAACCAATGTGCGGCGCGACGCCGGATTCGTTCAGGCGGCGCGGCTCACGGGCAATAGTGAAATGCGCATCCTGCTGACGCAGATCGCCCCCAATCTCCTGCCCATCATGATCGTGCAAATGTCGCTCACCATGGGCTATGCGATTTTGAACGCGGCCGGACTTTCCTTCATCGGGCTTGGCGTCCGCCCGCCGACACCGGAATGGGGCATCATGGTCGCCGAGGGATCGGGCTTCATCGTCTCGGGCGAATGGTGGATAGCGCTTTTTCCCGGCCTCGCATTGATGCTCGCCGTCTTCTGCTTCAATCTGCTTGGCGACGGGCTGCGCGACATTTTCGATCCGCAACGGCGGACGTGAGGCTGGCATGACCCATCATCCGCTGCTGACAGTCTCGGATCTCACGATCGAATTCGCCACGAGGCGCGGGCCTGTCCGGGCTGTCGAGAAGATCGATCTCACCCTCGGCAAAGGCGAGACGCTCGGCATCGTCGGCGAATCCGGCTCGGGCAAATCCGTGACCTCCTATGCCGTCATGCGGCTCCTCGACCGCGCCGGCCGGATCGCGCAAGGCCATATCAGTTTTTCCGGCATTTCGATCGATCAGGCGAGCGAAGCGCAAATGCAGGATTTGCGCGGCCGCGAAATCTCGATGATCTTTCAAAATCCGCGCGCGGCACTGAACCCGATCCGCAAGGTCGGGCATCAGATCGAAGATGTTTTGCTGCGGCATGTGCAGGCGACGCATGCCAATGCCAAGCAAAAGGCCATCGATATTCTGACGCAAGTGCGGATCGCACGGCCGGAGGAGCGCTATCATGCCTATCCGTTCCAGCTTTCCGGCGGCATGTGCCAAAGGATCGTCATCGCTTTGGCGCTCGCCTGCCAGCCGCAACTGCTCATCGCGGACGAGCCGACGACGGGCCTCGACGTCACGACGCAAAAGGCAATGATGGATCTGATCGTCGAGCTGACGCGCGAAAGGCATATGTCGACGATCCTGATCACGCATGATCTCGGCCTCGCCGCGACCTATTGCGACAGGATCATCGTGATGGAAAAGGGCACGTTGGTCGAGCAGGCCTCGGCCGCGGCGATCTTCAAATCACCCGGCCATGCCTATACGAAGAAACTGATGCGCGCGACGCCGCGTTCGGGAATTGGCCTGCGCGATCTCTTGCCGGACGATCTTCAAACCGGGGCGCAGCCAGTGCCGCGCAAACCGCCGGGCGTGGTCCTTCTCGACGTGGAGAATCTCGTCAAGGACTATCCACCCACGCATGGTGCCAGCTTGATGTCGCGTCTGCTGCGGCAAGACGCTGGCGCGGACAAACCGTTTCGCGCGGTCGATGGCCTCAGCTTCCAGATCAAGGCTGGCGAGAGCCTCGGCCTTGTCGGCGAATCCGGCTGCGGAAAATCGACCACCTCCATGATGGTCATGCGGCTCCTTGATCCGACGTCAGGCCGCATCACGTTTCTCGGCCAGGACACTGGCGCGATCCCCGCCGCGCATTTCGCCCGCTCGCCGTTCCGCAGCCGCATTCAAATGGTGTTTCAGGACCCGACCGACAGTCTCAACCCGCGCTTTACGGCGGAGCGCAGCATAGCCGACCCGATCTACCGTCTCGGCTCTATCAAGGGCAGCGACGCCATACGTCACCGCTGCGAAGAACTCGCCACACTCGTCGGCCTGCCGGTGGCGTTGCTCGACCGCTTTCCGCATCAATTGTCGGGCGGCCAGAAGGCCAGGGTGGGTATTGCCCGCGCGATCGCACTCGACCCTGCGCTCGTCATCCTCGACGAGCCAACCGCGGCGCTCGACGTCTCGGTACAAGCGGTCGTGCTCAATCTGCTTGAAGAGCTTAAGGCGCGGCTCGGCATGAGTTATCTTTTCGTCAGCCATGATCTGCATGTCGTGCGCATGCTCTGCGAACGCGTCATCGTCATGCGCGCCGGCCGCATCGTCGAACAAGGCTCGGCCGAAACGATCATCGAAGCGCCGCAAGCCGATTATACGCGCGAATTGATCGCAGCTCTGCCGCATCCGCCGGTATGAGAAGCCTGTTTTTAGTGGCGTCATGCGCGGGCTTGACCCGCATTCAGGCGCAGAACACCGATTTGATCGCGCTTATATCTGCTCGCGACGTTCATGGATGCGCGGGTCAAGCCCGCGCATGACGGATAGAGGCGTGCCAGTTCACACCTGAAAAGCGCGCCAGCCGCCAAGATGGCTGATGTCTTGCGCACCATGCAAGGCTTCCGGCTCGCAGAGAAAGCCTTTCAGCACGGAGCCATCGGCGAGTTCGACCGAGCCGATGCAGAGCGGTGACGGAATGGCGGCGACGAAACGTCCGAAGCCTGCTGGAGGCAAAGCCCAGACTTCGACAGCGATCGCCTGCCCCTCGCCCTTGGCCGCTCGGATCAGGCCGGGGCGTGCCGGTTCCGTCTCGGGAACGACAAACAGCCGATAGGAAGCCGCGGTTTGAGCTTCGCGCCGGAACGTGCCGCCCGATGCGACAAGCTCGGTATTGAGCGCGAGGCCCTGCATATGCGCACCGACAACGACGAGTTCGATCCAATCCGGCGGCAGCGCGTCACCCTCTTCCGCAAGTGCCGGGACAGCGATGCCGCTTGCGCCCATGCTAAGATTTGCATGCGCGTGGAAGACGCGGCCTACGCCCGCGAGCAAGGCGTCTTGTCCGGCAGGCGCGATCAGAGTGATCCCGGCCGGTCGGCCGTCGCTGCGAAACGGTCCCGGCACGGCAAGCGCGCTGAGATCGAGCAGATTGACGAAATTCGTATAGGTGCCGAGACAAGCGTTCGGTCCAATCGGATCGGCCGCGATCTCTTCGAGTGTCACCACGCCGGGCATGGATGGCACAACGAGACAATCGATATTATCCCACACGGGCAAGGCCACGCGCTTCAATTCCGCGAGCCTGTATAATCCGGCAAAGGCGTCGGCGGCGCTGAAAGCCCGCGCGCCTTCGATGATCTGCCGCGTGACGGGATAGAGCGCTTGCGGCTGCGCTTCGATGAAGGCGCGGATCGCCGCGTAACGCTCGGCAACGAAGGGGCCGTTATAAAGAAGCGCAGCCACGTCGAAAAACGGCGCGAAATCGATTTCGACCCGCTCGGCTCCGGCAAAGGCCTCATTGGCCAAAGCCGCGTCGAAAGCCGCTTCTGCGACGGCATCGCCGAAGAATTGACGGCTCTTGGCATTGGGGATGCCCAGTCTCAGCACCGGCGGGACGAAGGGCCTCAGTAGAGGCATAGCGCGGGAATAAGGCTCGGCCGCATCATAATGCGCGCAGCATTCGAGCGCCTTGAAGGCGTCGTCGACCGTCAGAGCGAAGATCGAGATCGTATCCAGACTGCGGCAGGCTGGAAAGACGCCGCGCGGCGAGATCAAGCCAAGCGACGGCTTCAAGCCTACGATATTGTTCAGCGCAGCCGGGACGCGGCCGGAGCCCGCCGTATCCGTGCCGAGCGCGAAAGACACAAGTCCTTGCGCGACCGCGACCGCCGATCCCGACGACGAGCCGCCGGGCACGAGCGAAGGGTCGATCGCATTGCGGGGCACCGGATAGGACGTGCGGACACCAGCGAGGCCGGTTGCGAATTGATCGAGATTGGTCTTGCCGAGCAGGATCGCGCCGGCCTTTTGCAGAAGCTCGACGGCGGGCGCACTCTGCTTCGGCATATAAGCAAATTGCGGGCAGGCGACCGTCGTCGCCAATCCCGCGACGTCTACATTGTCCTTCACCGCGAAAGGGAGGCCCCAAAGCGGCTTGGCGGCGAGATCAAATGCACCGAGCGCGCGGCAATCCTCCAGGATCGCCGCCTGATCGCGCATCGCGATATAAATGCCGGGATCCCTCAATTCCATCAGCCGCGTCAGGCTGAGATCGGCGACTTCGGCTGGCGACAGGCCCTCCGCATAGGCGCGATGCAGGGACGCAAAATCAAAAGACAAAGGGGCCAAGATCGATACCACTGCGCATTAAGATAAAGGTTGCGCAGCATAGCCGCCCGTCTTGCGAAGTGAAATGGCCGATCAGGCAAATCGCTCAGATAGGCATGAAAGCTCAGCCTTGCGTCATGAGGCTCGCATTGCCACCGACCGCCGCGGTATTGATCGAAACCGTCTCTTCGAGCGTGAAGCGCTTCAGGTAATTCGGGCCGCCGGCTTTTGGCCCCGTGCCCGAGAGGCCGAAGCCGCCGAAAGGCTGGGTGCCGACGACGGCGCCGATCATGCTGCGGTTGACATAGACATTCCCCGCGAGCCTCCGCGCAATGATGTGCTCGATCGTCGCGTCGATGCGCGAATGAATGCCGAGCGTCAGACCATAGCCTTTGGCCGCGATGGCATCGAGAAGCGCATCGAGCTCGGCGGCTTTATAGCGCACGACATGGAGCACCGGGCCGAAGACTTCGCGCTCGAGCTCTGCGACGGACGCGAGTTCGAAAATATGCGGGGCGACATAAAAGCCCCGGGCGGGCGCATTCGCCGGCACAGTCCCTGCGAAATGCACGTGCGCGGACCGTTTCATCACCGCGATATGGGCTTCGAGCGCGTCGCGCGCGGGCGCGTCGATGACCGGGCCGACGTGCACCGAGAGATCGCGTGGATCGCCTATGGCAAGTTCCGCCGCCGCGCCCGCGATCATGTCGATCATGCGATCGGCGACATCATCCTGCACACAAAGGAGCCGCAAGGCCGAGCAGCGCTGCCCGGCGGAGCGAAAGGCAGAGGCTATGACATCATCCGTCACCTGCTCGGGCAAAGCCGTCGCGTCGGCAATCATCGCATTGATGCCGCCTGTTTCGGCGACGAAAGGAACGATGGGACCATTCTTGGCGGCGAGCGCGCGATTGATGGCAAAAGCCGTCTCGGTCGAGCCGGTGAAGACGACACCTGCGATCCGCGGCGATGCGACAAGCGCGGCGCCGACCGCGCCGTCGCCTGGCAGGAGCTGCAAGACGGCATTCGGCACGCCACAGCGATGCAGAAGCAAAACCGCTTCCGCCGCGATGAGTGGAGTTTGTTCGGCGGCCTTGGCGATCACGGCATTGCCGGCGACAAGGGCGGCGGCGATCTGCCCAAGCAAAATCGACAGAGGAAAATTCCACGGGCTGATGCAGATGAAAATGCCCCGGCCGAAATGAGTCAGCCGATTCTCTTCGCCCGTCGGCCCCGGCATGAACTCCGAGGTCGAGAAAAGATGCCGCGCGCAGGCCGCATAATAGCGGCAAAAATCCACCGCTTCGCGCAACTCGCCCAACGCATCGTCAAGAGTCTTGCCCGCTTCACTTTGCAGAAGCGCGAGGAAGCGCGGCTGCTCGGCTTCCAAAGCATCGGCCATACGCTCAAGGCAGAGCGCACGGTCTTCGACCGGACGCGCAGACCACATCTTGAAGGCATCTTGAGCTGTCTGCATCGCACCATCGACCAGATCGGGCGATGCCTCGACAACTTCGCCGATCATGCCGCAATCGATCGGCGAGAGAACCGGCCGGAATGGTCCTTGTTGCGGCACACTGCCCGCAACGATCGGCGCGGCGCGATAAAATGCGGGCACCTCGGCAATCTCCTTGCGAAGCGCCGCGAGCTCCTGCCGCGCGCCGAACTCGACACCGCGCGCGCCTTTGCGCGAAGGCCCGTGAATATCCTCTGGCAGCGGCACATGAGATGAACGGATGCCACCAGCCGCAATCGCCGCCTCCGGATGCTGCAACAACACGTCGAGCGGCACGTTCGGATCGCCGACCTGAGCGACGAAGGAGGAATTCGCACCGTTCTCCAAGAGTCTGCGCACGAGATAAGCGAGGAGATCGCGATAGGTGCCGACCGGCGCGTAGATGCGGCAGGCCGCGTCGGGATAGTCGGCGCGGAGCGCCTTGAAGAGATCGGCGCCCATGCCGTGCAGGCGCTGAAACTCATAGCCTGCGACGCCGCCCGCATATTCAACGATGCTCGCAACCGTCAGCGCATTATGCGTCGCAAATTGCGGGTAGATATAGCTGCGCGCATCGAGAAGCCGGCGCGCGCATGCGAGGTAATTCAGATCGGTCATCGGCTTGCGCGTGAAGACCGGATAATCGGCAAGGCCTCGCTCCTGCGCGCGCTTGATCTCCGTATCCCAATAGGCGCCTTTGACGAGACGCACCATCAAGCGCCGGTCATGGCGCCGTGCCAGATCGAGGACATGGTCGAGCACCGCGCCGGCGCGCTTTTGATAGGCCTGAATCGCAAGGCCGAAACCGTCCCAGCCCGCCAAGGCAGGATCGGCGAAAACAGCGGCGAACACATCGAGCGAGAGTTCGAGACGATCTGCCTCCTCGGCATCCACCGTGAAATTGAGATTCCGGTCTTTCGCGAGCCGCGCCAGCGCGCCAAGGCGCGGCACGAGCTCTTCCATGACGCGCGCACGGGAGAAAGGCTCAAACTTCGGATGCAGCGCCGAGAGCTTCACGGAAATGCCGGAGCGCTCCGGCAAGGACGCTGCGCCATCGGCATGCCCGATCGTCTCGATCGCATGCCGGTAGGCATCATCATAATGCGCGGCATCGGCGCTCGTGCGCGCGCCCTCGCCGAGCATGTCGAACGAATAGCGGTAGAGCCTGCCCTCGCGCGAGGTGCTATGCGCGAGCCCTTCCTCTATGCTGCGTCCGAGAATGAAATGCGCCCCCAAAATCTGCATCGCCTGGCGGGCGGCGGGGCGTAGCGCGCTCATTCCAATCCGGCGCACAAGCGAAGCCACGATTCCTTGCGCCGTCTCGCCTTTTTGCAGCATGCGCGCGGTGACGCCCAGCGCCCAGGCGGAGGCCGAGACAAGAAGCGCATCGGAGATGGCGGCGTGGCGCGCAAAACTCACATGCGCGAGCTTATCTTCGATCAGCTGGTCGGCAGTTGCATCATCCGGCACCCGCAGCAGCGCTTCTGCGAGCACCATCAACGCGAGACCTTCTTCGGTCGAAAGCGAATATTCACGCAAGAAATCTTCGAGCGCGCCGAGCCGTGTCGAGCGAGACCGGATCGCCACAACGAGCCGTGAAGCCAGAGCGTCGATTCGGGCAAGCGCCGCGGGGTCCAAACCCGCCGCCGCGAGAAGCTTTGGGGCGAGGGCTTCGTCTGCCTCGGCGTAAGGCGCGGCGAAACGCGGCATCGCTTGATCGCGGTCCCCCTCAAGCGGCTTGGTCAAGGTGGCTCTCCATCATGGGCGCCATGCGATCTTCAATCGGGCCGCGCGCAGACCAAACCTATATTTAGATTGCGACAGGCCGGAATACATCACCGGAACCGGCACGGTATACCGGAAGCCAGAGAGGAGCGCCTTATTGGGTCATTGCGCCGGTTTAAGCTATGATGGACGATGCTAGATAGGCCCCGCTCGGCGCCGCTTTATCCGTCGGAAATGCAAATGCCCGTCATCAATCATCACGCCCGCCTCTACGACGAGGCCATACCGCGGATCTATTTTTATGTGACCACCAAAGAGCTGAGGGAAGCACAACTGCAACTCGATCGGCTCTGCCCGAATCTGTGGAGCGCCAAGCCGGTGAAGGACGAGGCAAGCGGCGTAGCGGAAGGCGATGCAAAACGCTATGGATTTTGGATCGATCCGCAAATCGACTCGGGGCTGGTCGCAGATTGCCTCGATTCGATCGGAGCAACGCCCGAACCGAGATAGACCGCCGTTGCGGCAAGGCTGGAACCAAATCGCGTCTCGTGGAATAGAGCGTGATGGATGCGCTGCGACACATCAAGACCGAGGTGGAAGGGAAGCAAAACGCACGGCGACGGCTGATTGCGAGAGCTTTGCTTGCCATCCGGCGCTTTATCAGCGTCAGAAGGCAAGCCGGAACGCCGCCGCTTCGAAACAGGTAGCAATGCCTCGAGGCACGCTGGCGCCCCCTTTGGCTTGACCGGAACTTAGAACTTTTTTGTCCGCCGCGCGTTAACCACGCAATCGCAACTGTAGAAAGAGTTCAAAGACCAAAATAGAAATGAAAATCACCTTGGCAGGTGCCGCCGCTCTGGCTTTCTCCTCCGCCGTTGTCTTACCGGCTGCGGCTCAACAGAGGCCGCTTGAACACCGTGCCGCCTCTATCCGGGTCGCGGAGCTTGCAACACCGGTCGCTGTGCCGGCCGAAACCCGGACTCTTTCGACCGTAATCGGCGTTGCATATTAAACCATTGCGGCCGGATCGCATCCGGCCGCGCTTCTGATGCGCCGATCAGCGTTGCATCTGCATCAACTGATCCATCGGGATCATATTTTGATTGAGATGCGCCATGATCCACAAGGAGCCTCCGATCACCAGAAAAACGATCAGGACGCCAAAAAATAGCGCCATGACGTTGTTCGTGTTTTCGGGTCCCGTGGTGATGTGCAGGAAGAACACGAGATGCACACCCATCTGCGCGATCGCGAGCACGACCAGCGCCACGGGAATGCTCGGCGCCCATACGAGATTGGTGCTCGCTATATAGAAAGACGTGGCGGTCAGGAGGACCGCGAGCCCGAGTCCGATCAGATACGTCTGCACGGCTCCGGCGACGCTGCCGGCGTCGGCTTCATCGTCGCCCGGGACAGTATTGAACCCGTCGCTCATCCCGTCACTCACATCAGATAGACGACCGTAAACAGCGCCACCCAAATAATGTCGAGCGCATGCCAGAACAGCGCGAAACACAGGATGCGCCGCTCGATGTCGGCACGAAAGCCCTTTGCGAAGACTTGCGCCATCATTGTCAGAAGCCAGAGAATGCCCGCCGAGACATGCAGGCCATGGCATCCGACGAGCGTAAAGAAGGCGGACAGGAAGGCGCTGCGCGTCGGACCCGCGCCTTGCGCGACGAAGCTCGCAAACTCCATCGCCTCAAGCACCAGGAAGCCCGCGCCGAGCAGGCCGGTCACGGCCATGGCGGCGTAGAACCACCCCTTGACGCTGTGTTCCGCCGCTATGCTCGCAAGGCCGCAGGTAAAGCTCGATGCCAGGAGCAATGCCGTTTCAATGGCGGCATTATTAAGATCGAAGAGGTCCTTCCCCGTCGGTCCGCCCGCGGTCTGATCGACCAGGACGGCATAGGCCGCGAAGAAGGCCGAGAACATGATGATGTCGCTGAGCAGGAAGATCCAAAACCCGTAGCCCGTGACAACGCGTTTGAAGGCAAGCCCGCCATGGCCGTGGCCCGCGGCATGGCCGCCTTGATGCGAGCCGCGCTCATGGCTGGCGCGGTACGGATCGGCATCGCCGGAAGCATAAGGGAGAGCGGTCATGACGTCGGACTCAATTCGTGGGTCAAGTTTTGGAAGGCCGCGGCGCGGGCCTCCCGATTGGGACGATCGATCTCCGCGACCGTCTCGGCCGAGATCAGATATTCGTCGTGATCGCGCCAGGCGAAGACGACGAAGGTCGCATAGGCGCCGACCGCGCCCGCGATGACCAGCCACCAGATGTGCCAGATCAGCGAGAAGCCCATGATCGTCGCGAAGAAAGCGCAGATGAAACCGGTCGCTGAGTTTCGCGGCATCTCGATCGCTTCATAGACCGGCTCTTCAGCCGGCTGCGTTTGCGCGCGCTCATGCTGCTTCATCCGCCAATAAGCGTCCTCGCCCGTGACGACGGGCAGGAAGGCGAAGTTGAACACAGGCGGCGGCGAAGCCATGGCCCATTCGAGGGAACGGCCATCCCAGGGATCGCCGGTGACGTCGAGCAGCTCCTCGCGATGCTTGATGCTATAGGCGAGCTGGAGGATCTGAAAAATGATTCCCATCAGGATCAAGGCCGCGCCGAAGACGGCGACGATCGTCCAGACGTGCCATTCCGGCACGTCATAATGCTGCATGCGCCGCGTCATGCCGAGAAAGCCAAGTACATAAAGCGGCATGAAGGCCACGTAGAAGCCGACGATCCAACACCAGAAGGCGGCATGGCCGAGGCGTTCGTCGAGCTTGAACCCGAAGGCCTTCGGGAACCAATAGGTGTAGCCGGCGAAAGCACCGAAGAGCACGCCGCCTATGATCACATTATGGAAATGGGCGACGAGGAACAGGCTGTTGTGAAGCAGGAAGTCGGCTGGCGGAACCGCGAGCAACACGCCCGTCATGCCGCCCAGGACGAAGGTGATCATGAAGCCGAGGGACCAGAGAATCGGCGTGGTGAAGCGCAAACGGCCACCATACAACGTGAACAGCCAGTTGAAGACCTTCACGCCGGTCGGAACCGCGATGATCATCGAGGCTATGCCGAAGATCGCATTGACGTCCGCCTCTGCCCCCATCGCGAAGAAATGATGCAGCCAGACGGTAAAGGACAAGATGCAGATGACCATGGGCGCCGCTACCATCGATCGATAGCCGAACAATGGCTGGCCGAAAAATGTCGCGATGACCTCGGAGAAG
>JAATEW010000088.1 GCA_015655535.1 Hyphomicrobiales bacterium
CCGGACTCAAAATCCGGTTCCGCAAGGAGTGTCGGTTCGATTCCGACCGCCCGCACCACCTTCTCAAAAATTCTTCCTTGAAGTTCTCAATCTCTTCTTGAAGGTTGATTGAGGTTCGAACGCCTAGAGCCATTTAAGATCACGATCCGCGACCATGCGGACGCCCCCGTCGCTCCTATCTCCGAACAGAGTCAATCGGGCAGCTAAAGCGCCGGTCTGTCACGCCGGAGGTCGCGGGTTCGAGTCCCGTCTCTCTCGCCATTATTTCAAGCACTTAGCTTGATTTAGAGGGGGCAAAAAGTATCAACTATGATAGCGAGTTGATACTTTTGTTCCGATTTTGCCCCCGACAGACTGAGTCCAATCTTGGTGAAAACTCTCCGAGATTGCCCGACACCTGGTCGAAATAGCCTTACCGAGTCGCCGTAGATGGATGCGAAACGTTTTCGCGCGGCACTGCTTTGCCGAAGGCGGACAGCTATGCTGTACGCTCTCCGACGAGCCTTCGCTACGTCGCCTACCCGCCGCGATCGGCTTCTGGCCTATGCCGCAGTCAGATCGGAGAGCGGTAATGATCCGCGAAATATTGAAGATGGGCGATCCTCGGTTACTGCGCGTCGCGATAAAGATCGGGGACATTCACGATCCCGCGTTGAAGGCGATCATTGACGACATGTATGAGACAATGCACGCGGCAAATGGCGTCGGATTGGCAGCACCGCAGATCGGCTTAGATCTGCGCCTGATGATCTTCGGCTTCAACGAGACCCCCTGCTATCCGGATGAAAAGCCGGTTCCAGTGACCACGCTCATCAATCCCTGGCTCGAAATGCTGAGCGAGGAGACCGAAGAAGGTTGGGAGGGCTGTCTTTCTGTACCCGGCATGCGCGGCTCAGTGCCGCGCGCCACGCATATCCGCTATGGCGGACACAGGAAGATGGCACCGTACTCACACGCGAGGCCCAAGGCTTCCACGCGCGTGTCTTTCAGCATGAGTTCGATCATCTGAACGGCGTCTCTATCCGCATCGCATCAAGGACATGACCAAGTTCGGCTTCATCGAAGCCTATTTCCGCAGAGCGACTTGGCCGTTCTGGAGGAGTAACCGCACTCCCTTCCCATCCGTTCGGCTGATGAGCGCCATGCACGAACCCGCTTCGTAAGAGGGTGCTGAGGCAAGATCGAGCATAGGCCTCGAGCGATGACAAGTTGAAAGGATCGCGTCTGGCTCCGAGCATGAAGGGTCACCTTACGTGCTCGTGAGGCAGATCCGATGTCCCAACAACAAAACCCATCTCCGATCAGCCCGCCGCGTCGCTGGATACTCGAAGATATGGGAATGCGCGGCCTGCGGGAAGATCGTCACAATGCGGAATGGCGCTCATCAGTGATTTGTTCAGAGACGACGTCGCGCGACCGCCAGGCCTGAGGGAATGGTAGACGCGCTGAATTCAAAATCCGGTTCCGCGAGGAGTGTCATTTCGCTTCCGACCGCCCGCACCATCTCGAATATTTACTGCATCAGCACGAGGCTTGGGAGGCTGCCGTTCTGCCATTGAACTACGCCCACAGGCCGCCTGAGTAATTCATCCTTCCCCCTTAGAGGTCAAGCACTTACAGATCCATTTAAACGCCAGAATGCCACGCAAAGCGGGCCGCCCGGCCTGCTGACTCGCGTACGTAAGAAGAACGAAGCTGACGGTATGGGCCCTTTGCGGACCAAAAGTCCCATACTTTTTCCCATACCTGTTCTAAAGATGTTCCGGAATAGGTCTTCTAAGTCACCGAAGGACGGATCAGGTGGCCTGACGTTCCACCTGAGGTAAAAAGGCATCAGTCCGAGCATGAAGCGAACACTGTCATAAGCCGTTCACAAAAGCAGTGCAGCAAGCAGTTAGAGTCATTTACGTTAAGCGGGCGTGGCCGGAGTTGAGATGTCGTGGCGGAGAGTCATCAGGCGCGTTTAACCGATTTGTTCGCTGCGAACTATAATGAGCTGTTTCGGCGATTGGCTCGGCGACTCGGCTCGCGTGAGTTCGCACGGGAAGTTCTTCAAGAGACCTATCTCCGCATCGATCGGATTAGCGACGTCGCCGTGGTACAGAGCCCACGGGACTATTTCTTTAAGGCGGCCGTCAATGTCGCCAAGAACCAGCTGAAATATGAGAATTGTCGGCCGCGGGCTGGGGCGGTCGATGAGTTTTTCGACATTGCAGATGAAGCGCCCGATGCGCTGCGGGTCCTCGAAGCACGATCGGAAGTCCGGGCCTTGAAGGCCGCCTTGGAGGAATTACCGGTGCGGCGTCGCACTATTTTAGAGGCAATGACTATCGAGGGTTGCTCCGCACCAGTCGTCGCAAAGCGACTGAAGATCAGCAGCCGCACGGTCGAGGTAGAACTCGCATTGGCTCTGGAGTTTTGTGCGGCCAAGATGAACCGTGAATTGCCTAAACGGCTTGGTGGTCCAAGGTTCAAGATTTGATGTCTTTGAAGCGCAAAAACTGAGCGCCACGAAACCTTCGCGCATAGAAGTGTCACGGTCCGGGCGACCTGGCGCTTAACTCTAGATCTTCAAATTTTTTGACAAGCAACTACAAGTTTTTTCTGCGGGTTTCAGATCGCTGAGGACGGCTTGTCCGACGAGCGCGTGATTGTGCGCTATTACGTAAACCTGATGGAGGCCGTAACCGTTTACGTCAATCTTGAAATTTTGGCCTCGGTCCTGGCATCGGCGATCCGGGATTTGCCGGAACAGCCGGCGCGCGTGATCGGCATCAAGAAAGGCAATCCGATTCTGGCATACGAGGTCGCGCGGCAGCTGCAGCTTCCCCTCGCGCTCTTCAAAACCGATATGAGCTATAAGCTCGGCGCACCGTTCGACGGTAAGCTGGAGCCCGGCGACCCGGTCGTACTGGTCGACGATTTCGCGTCGGACGCAAGCATGCTGATCAACGCGATCGACAATTTGCATGCGGCGGCGGCACGGACCGTCAGGGTGGTCGTCCTGATCGAGCGCGAGGAAGGTGATGCGCGCGATCGCATCAAGAAGCAAGGCTTCGCGCTGCGTGCGATCTGTCGCGTGAATGATGACCATATTCAGGCGCTGATCGATGAAGACAAGCCATTCCAGACCGGGAGAATATTGAACGATTAGCCCAGGAGCCGGCTAGCTCGGCGAAAATCTTTCAAGCCTTTGCACCAGAGGCGATTGCTTGCTGAAATACTGAACGGTCTCAGTTTTGTCTGTGTAGCGCCGTGGGAGGGCGTCGCGCGGCGAGAAGAGATAGCGACGCGGCGCATTTTTCGCAGTGAACGAATGATCGACAGATTCAAGATTTATCCACTCCCGACATTTTGTGCCGCGTCTATTCAGCATGCAGCGACGTTGCCAATCGGCCCCTTACGTGGGCCGGCGGGTCTGGATGCTGACGATGAACCATGCTAGCGCAACCTTCGGCCCGCCTAACAAACATTTTTGTCAGAGCGCAAGCTCTGTGATGCTTAAGAGGGCGCTCATGATGGAGACAATGAGACTGCCAACGATGACGCTGACTAAGATGATCGTTGCAGGTCCGATCACACCCATGAGTCGATCCATGCCGACGCTGAGTTTGTGCTCATAGAATGCGGCGGCATGGCGGGCGATCGAGGCAAGATCACCGGTCTCGTCGCCGACGCGTAACATGCGTACCGCGAGTGGAGGGAGAAGATCTGAGCCTGCGAGTGCATCCGCGAAACGACGGCCATGCCGAACTTGCTCATGCACGGTGTCGATCGCTGCTACGAGGTGGGGCACGGTCACGACATCGCGAAGAATTTTCAACGTCGCCGGCAAGGCAACGCCGTTCTCGACGAGCAACCCTAAAGTTCCGATGAAGCGAGCCGTACGCCGATCACGCATCGGGCCCGCTATGCCCGGGATCGCGATGATCGCCGCCGTCAGCTTGCCACGGACGTCACGGCTCCGGAGGAGGAGCCAGCCGCCAAGCCCAATGACCACCCAGAAGCCAAGGAATACCTGAAGATTGGCGCGAAGCCAGCTGGACATGGCGAGCACGAAGGCGGCGCCACCGTTCAGTTTGTTTCCGAGATCCTTGAAAACGGGCTCAAACTGCGGCACCACGAAGATCAAGAAAAAGAAAAGGATGCCGATCGCGGCACCCACGAGAAACATGGGGTACCGAATCGCTGAACTGAACCGTTCCGCGAGGAGCTCGCGGCGATCGCGATCCTCGACGATCGCGCCCAGGACCGCGTCGAGTTTCCCCGAAGCTTCGCCCGCACGGACCATCGCGATATAGGCCGGTTCGATGAGCGTCGGATGGCGCTCAAGCGCCTCAGCAAAACTATCGCCTGCAGTGATCGTCGAGCGAAGATTATTGGCAAACCAGACAAGAGATTTATTGGAATCCTCAGCCAATGTCTGCAACGAGGCTTCAAGCGTCAGTCCGGCGGCGATGAGCAAGGACAATTGACGCAGGAAAAGTGTCACGTCGCGCGGCCGAGGCCGCTTATCGCGCGAACTCGCCTCTTTGGTCAGAAAGCCGCCTTTTGCCGCGAGCTCCGCGTCGATCAGCATGTGACCGAGATATTCGACGCGGCTCACCACCTCCTCGCGCGTGGGAGCCTCGACCTCTCCGGCGACAATTTCGCCTGATCGCGCTATGGCTCGAAACCGAAATTGCGGCATCTTGAAACCTAAAGACTCATCGTGACGCGGAAGACTTCATCAATCGTCGTTTGGCCTGCCCG
>JAATEW010000354.1 GCA_015655535.1 Hyphomicrobiales bacterium
ACCATTGTTCGTCGCTGAGCCAGAATAAATTGCGTGACATCGTCCTGCTCCAGAATCACTCACGCAGGGAATCAGCAACCGATTCAGCTATCAAGCCTTTTATTGAGTATTCACCCTAGCTCGTTTGGCTCGACACTCATACGGTCGCGAACGGGAGATTTATAGCAGATCAACTCATTCGCATGCTTGATGCCCCGCCACTTCATCGGTCATTACGATTGGCTGCGGGCCAAATCCCGCCGAGGCTCACATGCCGAGTTGGGTTTGAATTCAGATTTCCATGGACGGTCCATATCCTGGTCAACGACCCATCGCGGCCTGATATCGATCTCGAATAACGGATCCCGCTCCCATTGCCCCGTCGGCAGCCTGTGCCAATATTGGAGCGCTTGCCGCAGCTCATGAGCATCTTGCTCGGCTCATCGCGGCACTCAACTCATCTCCGGCATCGACCTTGCTTGGACTTCAGGTCAAGGCGCGCCTTTCGCTCTATGGAGATGACATCGGCCAATCCCTTGGCGACGATATTCTCAGCCTGTCAGGGGCCATATCCCAATTATAGTAGCGGGCTCACGGATGTCGGAATGCAGAATCCACGTATCCTCTGTGGTCCGCTTTTGCGCCGGACGCCGATCGAGGCCGTTGACGAGGATAGATTGACCGAGCCATACGTCAGGGCGTCGATCTCGACGGCGCGCTTCGCCACCGCTTCCACGCGCGCGGCGCCATAGGGCGTATCAGCCCGACGATGCCAAGACAGGCGCGAAGGTCCTTTTCCGGATGCGGCCTGTTCTCCAGGATCGACTCGCAGAGCGCCACCGTTGCTGGGCCGATCAGAGCTGCATCCTCGCGAGTACCCGAACACAGAACTCGACGCCTTGGGAACTCTGTCTGACTCTGGATGGAGGCAACCATAAGTCGCGAGCTAGATGTTCTTGAATTTAGGCGAATTAGACAGCGATCAAACGATAATTTCCACCGCTCACCTCGAACCGGACCCGTTCCCCGTTCAGCACATTGGCTTTTAGGAAGGCGGATTGGATCTTTGAAGTTGTCGCCCACTTTCCATTTTCGATTACTTCGACCCGGTGTTGAGACGATGACTTGGTTTCGTGATGCGTAGTCCAAAATACGCTCACGCGCCTGAGCGTTTTCATCGCCGATTACGAGAAAATGGACGTCCATAGACACCCACGGACGCCGGTGCATTCTCCCCAAAAACTTCCCAAAACGAGCACAACAAGCTGACCCGATTCTGTTAAGTGGTTGAAATTATTTGCATACAAAAGGGGAATCGAACCCCTGTTTTCGCCGTGAAAGGGCGAACTGAAGAAATGCTGTAATGCCTTGGCGAGAAATTTAGCTGTGCCGTGAAATTAGACGGTTTTGCGGCGTTTCAGCTCATTGATCACGATGATTGGTACCGCGCGATCCTGTCGAACAAACGGATTCTTCTCTGGCGTGATCGCACCTGAGAGGAAATCGGCCCAATCAATCATCAAGGTCCGACGCTTCTCAAGGAGATCGCCTCGATTGTAAGCGCGCTGAACCTCATCTCCGATCAATGAGCGAGCGCTTTTTCAACGATCGCGTCCTCGTGGAATGTCTGTTGCGCCGCCCAAGTCCAGAACGCCGCACGAAAACCGTGAGTGGTGGTATTGACGCCCAACCGCTCGCGGCAATGATCGAGGGATGTAAGACTCAGGGGTTTTAAGTTGGTACTCGGAAAGACCAATTCGTCTGACTTACCTCTTATTCTAAGATGCGAGGCCAGTTCGAGGATTTCCATCGCTCTGCTTTGAAGCGGAACGACGTGATCTTCATTCACCACGGCAGACTCTTGGTCCCCTTTCATCCGCGCAGCGGGTATCGTCCAGATCTGCTTCTTTAAATCGATTTCTGACCAGGGCGGCGAGACGCCGACCGCCGGCCGTGCAACGGTCAGGATGATCCACTCATTCACCAATGCAGCAAGCGAACTCTGTTCTCTCAACTTCGTTGTGAAACCCGGGATCTCGGCGTAGTCCATTGAATGAAAATGACCACGAACGAGTTTTGGCGTCGGCTTGAAAACGTTCTTTAGGTTGTCCCGCCAAGCCGCAGGGTTTTCGCCGCTGCGATGCCCCTTAGTTTTGCAAAGTGAAAGAATGGTTTCAATGCGGCCGCGGACTCGTTTTGCGGTTTCGGGCAGGACGTACCTGATCGGATCGAGGACAGCCACGATATCAGTGACAGTGATTTGATCTACGCTCTTATTCATGATGAGGCGTGCCTGAGTTTTGAGGCTAGCGCGCCATTGTGCGCTTTTTGATTTTTCCAAGATGGCTCGGTGCGCGAGATGTACTCGTTCATGGCGCTGTGAAATGTTGGAATCGCGACGACCCTCGCTATTTCCATTTTCGCGGCAAGTGGATCGATTCCGTTACGCAGTTGAGCTTGAACCCTTTCCGCTTTCGCGCGCGCTTCGACTAACGGCATTTTACCAGCACCGGCGCCGCCTAAACCCATTTCACGTTGCTTGCCGCCGATGCGATAGCGCATGACCATTGCCGCGAACCGCCGGGCCTGACGACGAGATAGAGGTTGCCGCCGTCGCTATGCAGCCCTTGAGGAAGTCCGACAACCTGCTTCGCAGTCAGCTTATTGATCGAGGCCATCTGAGCACACCGTCTCTGCTTGCCCAAGCATTTGCCCATACTCGAGGTTGTGTCCTTATCCGACCCGCCGCGACCTCAGACGCCAGCCCAACATAAAAGTTACAGTTTTTTCAGGTAGATAGCGATATCTAACGTCCGGATGCGACCCCGTTCTTGGGATATTATGGCGGAAGAGGTGGGATTCGAACCCACGGTAGGTTTTCACCTACGGCGGTTTTCAAGACCGCTGCCTTAAACCACTCGGCCACCCTTCCTCGCGCATCGGGTCCGCTTCCTCGAAGCCTAACCCGACAGTCGAAGGCCTCATATCATGCCGCGAAGGCCCTTGTCTGCCGCGGCTTTCGCGGATATGCGCGCATCGCGCGAATGCTGCCGGACGCGCCATATCGAGCATCGGACCGAAAAGTGCGAAGCGGTTTTCGGACCAATCCGATGCGGTTAAAAAGACTTAATGACACCATGTCATTCAATACGAACGTCCGCATCCAGCGTCGCTCTTGGCACCAGATGCGCGAACCAAATCGTGGTATCCCACAAGTCGGTGCATAATTACAACGAGCGGTAAAATCCGCGCAAACAAATCGCGCATCGATCGCTTTCTACGCTTGTCGGCGCTTCACTAACGTCTTGTTAAGATATCGCGCTTTCGCTTATCAACAGAGTGGTCGCGATCCATGCGGCACAGGCTTTTCAGAGCGATATTTGCATCGCAAATCTGTTTCAAAATTATCACAGCCCTGGACGATTGTGTCTACACCAAGGGCGCGAGCCTCGACAACAAATCAATTTCGGCTAACGTCCAAAATGTGATCTTAGAGTCGGAAGCAACAGCACATCCGGCCGAGTTTGAGGAAGAGTAAAATCTTTTTCTCGTCATGCCACTTTGGAGGGCCGCATAAATGAAAATTAATTCAAAGCTCGTCGGGGCGGGCCTTGCTGCGATGGGAGCTATGTCGCTTTGCGCCATTAGCGATCCAGCGGCCGCCGGCTCCATCAGCCAGCCCGGCGAAATCGTCGGCTATACATGGGCACCGCTTCCCGAAGGTATCTATTTCGCGACGACTGAGAGCTACGGCAATCGCCGCGGCGGGGCTTTCGACTCCGAAGACGCCGTCAGCATTCCGGTTATCGTGTGGTCGACGCCTTGGACGCTCTTCGGCGGCCGCA
The DNA here is from genome assembly GCA_015655535.1 of Hyphomicrobiales bacterium. Classification (GTDB taxonomy): domain Bacteria; phylum Pseudomonadota; class Alphaproteobacteria; order Rhizobiales; family Beijerinckiaceae; genus Methyloferula. The sequence continues at coordinate 3,825 of JAATEW010000354.1, forward strand.
TCGAATCTTACGTCGCTGTTCCGTCCCGGTCGATCACCATTCCGCACGCCGCGGGCCCTGGTACGGCGACTGTCCATCTCGCCGGCATTGCGCAAGAGTTTCTGGCGGTCGGTGAAGCCTGGGATCTCGGCAATGGTTGG
>JAATEW010000080.1 GCA_015655535.1 Hyphomicrobiales bacterium
CGCGTCGTCGCCGATCCGGCGGAGCGGCAATTGCCGCATGCGGCTCTCGTCGGTATGCGCCGCGACGGCTCGGTTGCCATAGGCGCCGTCTTAAGCTCGATCATCCGTCAGCCGCGGCAGATCCCGCTGCTGGTACGCACGGCGCTCGATGCGCGGACGGCCTTTTCGGCTCTATTCCGCGGCCGAGAGATGCTGACGGGAAGCTTCGGTTTCGGAGATTTCCGCGAGCTTCTCCTCGACGTGCCGAGAGAAAACATATTCAGCGGGTCTTTGCCCGTCTAACGGGATATCGGGCGCCATCGGGCCTTCGGTCTTGATGCCGCGAATCGCGACCGAGAGAGCATGCAGAGGATGCGCGAACGCATCCTCGACGGCGCTGGCCTCGAAGCCGCAATGGACCATGCAGTCGGCACATTTCTCGTAATTGCCGGTGCCGTAAGAATCCCAATCGGTATCGTCCATCAGCTCCCTGAAGGTCTTCACATAGCCTTCGCCGAGGAGATAGCAGGGGCGCTGCCAGCCGAAAACCGTGCGCGCCGGATTGCCCCATGGGGTGCATTGATAGGTCTTGTTGCCGGCGAGGAAATCGAGAAAGAGCTGCGACTGGAAAAACGGCCAGGCCTTGCCGCCGCGGCCGAGCCGGAAGATGTCGCGGAACAGATCCTTGACCTTGGTCCGGTTGAGAAAATGCTGCTGATCTGGCGCCCGCTCATAGGCATAGCCGGGCGAAACCGTGATGCCTTCGATGCCGAGCTTGGTGACCTCATCGAAGAAGGCCGCGACCCGAGTTGGCTGGGCATCGCTGAAGAGCGTGCAATTCACCGTGACCCGGAAGCCGAGTTCCTTGGCTTTCTTCAACACGGCGATCGCGCGGTCATAGACGCCGGGCTGACAGACCGAACGGTCGTGCATGTCCATGTCGCCGTCGAGATGGATCGACCAGTTGAAATAGCGATTCGGCTTATAGAGATGCAGGTTCTTCTCGAGCAGAAGCGCATTGGTGCAGACGGTGACGAATTTGCGCCGGGCGATCGCGCCCTCGACGATCTGCGGCAATTCACGATGCAGCAGAGGCTCGCCGCCCGCGATGACCACGACCGGGGCGCCGCATTCGTCGATCGCACCGAGGCAATCTGCGAGCGGCAGCCTTTGGTTGAGAATTGGGTCCGGATAATCGATCTTGCCGCAACCGGCGCAGGCAAGGTTGCAGCGGAACAGAGGCTCAAGCATGAGGACGAGCGGAAACCGCCTGCGCCCCATTAGTTTTTGCCCCAAGACATAAGCGCCGATCTGCGCCATTTGCAGCAGTGGAATACCCAATACGCAGCCCCCGGATGAAGATCAGCGCCCGCGACTCATGCTTCGACGAGTTCGCGGGGCAATCTGAATTCTATGTCTTCTTCGACGCCGGGCAACATCGAAACTTCGATGGGCCCGAGGTCACGCAAGGCTTCTATGACATCGTGAACCAGCACTTCCGGCGCCGAGGCGCCGGCCGTGATGCCGATGGCTTTTGCGCCTTTCACGAGATCAAGATCAAGTTCATTTTTATCTGCGATAAGATAACTCGGTATGTCCGACTCAGCACCGATTTCGCGTAGGCGGTTGGAATTGGAACTGTTTTTCGCGCCGACGACGAGGATGACATCGACCAGCTTCGACAATTCGCGTACCGCCGACTGCCGGTTTTGCGTCGCATAGCAGATATCTTTTGTGTTGGGCCCGATTATGTCCAAAAATCGCCGCTCCAGCGCCGTGATAACGGATTTTGTGTCGTCAACGCTCAAAGTGGTTTGTGTCACATATGCCAGAGGTGTATCGGCTGGCAGGGCCAGTCTTTCGACATCGGCTTCGGATTGGACAAGATGAACGGGACCCGGAATACGCCCCATTGTGCCTTCGACCTCCGGGTGGCCGGCATGGCCGATGAGCACGACGGTGCGGCCTTCCTGGACGTAGCGTTCACCTTGGCCGTGGACCTTGGCGACGAGAGGGCAGGTCGCATCGAGGATCGGCAGTCCAAGCTCGGCCGCTTCTTCTTCAACGGAGCGTGCAACGCCGTGCGCGCTGAAAATCGTCCGGGCCCCGCGCGGCACTTCGGAGAGATTCTCGACGAAGCGGGCGCCTTTGGCCTTCAAGGTTTCAACGACATAACCATTATGAACGATCTCGTGGCGCACATAGATCGGCGCGCCGTATTTTTCGAGCGCCCGTTCCACGATCTCGATGGCACGGACGACTCCGGCGCAAAATCCCCGCGGCTGAGCCAAGATGACCTTCATCGAAACGTCCTAGTTAGACCGTAACTGGCCTTTTTCTCTTGCCCGAAGCTTGTAGTGATGACAATGACATTGTCAAACAACAAGGTTAAGTCGCGCCGGAGTGTTGGTTAAAGGCCTTCCCTAGCGGGAGGGCGTCGAAAGTTTTTTCTTGAAAAGCCGATAAAACCCTCAACCGGCAACGGTTTTAACAAAGCTTAACTTTGGTGCGACTGCATATGAAGATATCGGACGATAGCAACAGTGACATTTCTCACGCCGCGCCACGCGGTCCGATCACGCGGGCGATCGTTGCGATCGTCCACGCGAGCAGCCACCACGCCAAGTCCGTCCTGCTTCTCGCGGTTCTCCTCTCCGTCGCAGCGGCCTGGTATGCGGGAAACCATTTCGAGATCACGACCGATACCAATGAATTCATCTCGGCCTCTCTGCCATGGCGTCAGAGGCTGGCCGCTTTCGACAAGCTGTTTCCGCAGTTAACCGACAATATCGTCGTCGTGATCGATGGCGCGTCGCCCGAGCTCGCCGCAGCCGCCGCCGCGCAGATCGCCGAAAAGATGCGGGGCAAGCCCGATCTTTACTCTTCGGTCGAGCGGCCGGATGGCGGACCCTATTTCAACAAGAACGGGCTTTTGTTCCTGCCGCCCGAAGAGCTCCAGCAGACGGTCGAGGGGCTTATGCGCGCGCAGCCCTTCCTCGCGGTGATCGCTTCCGATCGTAGCCTGCGCGGAATCATGGACGCGTTTTCCTTCGTCAATCGCGGCGTCCGTGCCAAGGCCGGCACGCTCGACGATTTCGACCGGCCGATCGTCGCTCTGTCAGGCGCGCTGGAAAAAGTTCTCGCCGGACAGAATCCTTTCTTTTCGTGGCGCGGGCTTTTTACCGGTCAGGCGCCGGATAAACGCGAGCTGCGGCGCTTCA
>JAATEW010000119.1 GCA_015655535.1 Hyphomicrobiales bacterium
CGGGCGCGCTTGGCGCTTCAGCCAGTGTAAAATGCCGCCAAGCCTCCGAGATTTTTTGCCGCGCGGGCGAAGCCGCCGCCTCCAAAGTTTCGCGCGACCATTGCGCGAATGACTTGCCGAGCAGCGGCAGGTCGAGCAGCCATTCGCCGGGATAATCGACGATGTCGATCGTCAAGCTCCGCGGCGTGCCGCGCGACCGCACCCTTTCGAAATCGAGCCGCAGCCGCAATTCGGAAATGCGCCGTGTCGATTCCGGCCAATGACGCGCGTCGACATCTCCGCCAGGCCCAGTCAAGGCCGCCAAATGATCCTCGAAGGCGAAGCGCGGCACTTGATCGTCGGGCTGCGGTTCGAGATGGCCGCCCGTCAACCTGCCTTCGGCAAGGACGCGAAACACCGGCAAGGGGTTCTTTTTGTCCCGCATCGTAGGGCTAGCCGCCCGGATGAGATGATGAATCAAGGCGGTGAGAAAAACCGTCTTGCCGGAGCGCGACAGGCCGGTGACGCCGAGGCGCAAGCTCGAGCCGCCGACATAATCGGCAAGGCTTTGCGCCGCGATCTGCGCTTCGAACAAAAGGTCGGAAAGAAAGGGCAAGCGAGAGTCCGAAGGAGATGGATGAGAAGCTAAGACAGGAATGTAATCACTTATCGATGAAAAATCATGGCTGCACGGCGGCTCCCGCCTCTTGGCGGGTTTTTTCGTCGCGCAGGCGGTCGGCCAGAGCCGCGATGCCCGCATCGATGAGCCGCGCCTGCACGGACAGCGGGCCGATCTCGACAGAGGCCATATTGCGCATGACCCTGGCGAGATTGGGCGCCGGTGATCCGTCCTCGGCAAAAAGCCGCAGATCATCATTGATCCCGGTCGCGACGCCCTCGATCGCATGACGTGCATAGGCCGCGATCCGCGGACCGTCGTCGGTGCAGGAGGCTATCGGCGAAGCGAGCGCCCTGCCAAGGCCGAGCGCGGTATATTCGACCGGGTTCAGCTTGATATCGCGCTCGCCCATGCCGACGGCGATTTCGGGCGCTGGCATCATAGCCGGCATATGACTGCGCACGATCGAATGGCGCAATCCCCCACGGGTCCGCGCGGGATGAGGAGGCGCGGCGGTGAGATGGACGTGACGGCCCGCTGATCGGACATTCAGACTCTCGCGAGGCACGTTCAAGCGCTCCTGCCGGACATGCAAGCTCTCTCGCGGTGGGGCCTGAGCGAAATCATGTACAGAGAGTTCGCTCAAAGAAGGGATAATCATGGTGGTGCTCGCGAGTTTGACATGGGTCTTTGCCGGTAGCGCGAGCACCTTCGCCGGCATTGAGACCGCTTTCACCGGCGGCGCGAGCGGCCTCAAAGGCAAAGCAGCTTGAAAGCTGCATTGCGCGGGCGCCCAGCGCGAGACGATCGACATGGCCGAATGACGATTCAAATCGACATAATAATGGCGCAGCAAAAGCGCCGCGACCGCCGCCCCTTCCAGCGCCGAAGCGAAAGCGACATGGCCTTCCGCATCGGACGCGATCTCACCATTCCAGCCGGCCGTCTTGATGCACCAATAATTATTGAGCTTGACGCATCGCGGCAATGTACCGCTTTCCTTGCCGAAGGTGAGACGCAGCGCGGAGTCCGGCTTGAGAGCCACATTCCAAACCGCTTCCATGCGCCAATTGGAAACAGCCCGCTCGATCGGGCGAAAGCGCGGCGGTTCAGGCTTTGCGACAGTGAAAGAATAGAGCCGCATCGGCCAAGCCGGCAGCACCTGCGCCTTTTCAGCCGCGTGAAAAACGCTCATGGCGAGCGACAGACCAAGTCCGAGAAATTCCGGCAGCATGAGTCATATCTATGCGCCAATCCGGCATTTCCAGCCGTGCGCCCGGACTCATCGGGACCGAAAGGTTAACCGGATAGCATTGTCTTTGTCACGAAACGGTCAAGCACGCCCTGTCCCGCCGCGATCTCGTCCCAGGTGTCGATCGCAAAATCGATGACAGCCAAAGCGGGCGCCGGAAAATGCGCCCGCATCTCGGCGAGCATGCCGGGATCGCCCTGCCCCGAGAGCGCGATCGCACTTTCCGCAATGCCGGGATTATGGCCGGTGACGAGGATGAGCTTGTGATCGGAGGTCACCTGCGCGATGAGCATCTTGATCGTGGTCGAAGTCGCATTATAGAGCGCCGGATCGAAAGTGACTTTCAAATCCCGGCCGATCTCGTCGGCGACGATCTCATAAGTCTCTTTCGCGCGCAGCGCCGGAGAAACAAGGGCGAGGTCCGGCACGAGCGCCATGTCGCGGCAATATTTGCCCATGCGGGCCGCCATCTTGCGGCCTGCCTTCGTCAGCGACCTTTCCTTGTCGCCGCCTTGAGCATGCGGATGGGCCTCGGAATGGCGAAGGAGAGCAAGGCGAAGCATGAGATCAAACTAGCAGAACAAGAGCAGAGTGCGCAAAGCGTGAGCGGCTTTGCGCGCAAACAATGCCCTACATTATAGAATTTCGCATGGAAGGCACACCCGATCTCATCGGGACGCCAAGCGCCGCCAGCGGTCAATGGTCGCTGTGCAATTGCGAAACAAAAACAGAAAGCGGGCATGCCTATGCCCGCTTTCGATTCTTTTCGATGTCTTGCCTTCGGAACGTGATCGCTTCTCTACCCTCGCCGTCTCGCGAAACCGAAGATCAGCGAGATCAACAGCAAGATGATCGCGACCCAGAACAGGAGGCGCGCGCCTTCCATCGCAGTGCCGGCGACGCCGCCGAAGCCAAGCACACCCGCGACAAGGGCGACGATCAGAAAGACGAGCGCCCAGTGCAAGAGATTTCCGAAATTCATAGCCACTCCTCGAAACCGGGATGTTTCGTGGGCATAACAGCCTTGGCTATGCGCGGTTCCAAAAGCGACCGCTTTATTTAAAATAAAAGGTCAAGCTGCTGATGTTGCAGCGCGCTTTTCACCGACCGGCAGAAGCACGGCATAAAAGGCCGGCAGCGCAAGAAGATAGGCGACCGCCGCGACGAAAAGCACGGACGAGAGACCGAAGGTCGTCGCAACCAGCGGGACGGCAGCGGCGCCGATCACCGAAAAACATCCGTTGATGCCCCAGGCCCATAGAAACATATGGTCCTTGCCGAGCCGTGCCAGCGTATCCATGGCTGTCGGCATCGGAAAGCCCATCAGAAAGGCGGGCGGCGCGATCAGACAGAAGCAGAGGAAAAGTCGCAGGCCATAATTATAGTGGCCGATCCAATCGAGCGGTATGTGCAGCCACAGCCCATAGACGATGAGGAAGACGGCTATGCCTATGAAGATCCTCGGCATGAAAATCTTTGAACGGTCGAGATAGCGTTCCGAAGCAAGGCTGCCGAGTCCGGAGAAAATCAGCATGCCGGTGATCATCACCGAGGCCGAGACCGTCGCATTGCTCAAGGCCAAAACGAATTCGGCGATGAGGCATACTTCGACCATGATATAGCCCGCACCCAGGCAGGCGAAATAAAGGATCGTGCGCAATTTGCCCGGATAGCGCGAAAAGATCGTGCGCCAGCTGAAAATGACGGGGATGAGCACAAGCGTGGACGCCAGCCCGATGGCGACGAAGAGCGTCGCCCATAAAAGCAGATAGCCCCATTCGTCCTGCACAAGTTCGAGCCGGTCGAGAATTTTCGGCAGATCGAGCGGTTTGATATAGGCGGCAAAATAGGGCCTGTCATTGGTCAGCGGACGCACATCGAACACATATTGGTTGGCGATCTCCGGCCAGCCGCCATGAATGAGAGAGTGCCAGGTCAGGCGGCCCATCAGCGTTGACGGCAGAACCGAGGATTCCGGCGCGGCCGGTTCGATCTCCGGCTCGCCGGCCTCCACCGTACCGGGCGCCGTGTCAGCCTCCGAGAACACCTGGCTTTTGTAGCCGTCGAGAACCGATTGCGTCTGCGCCGGGTCGAAGACGAAGCCCGGATAATAGATTTCGTCAAAGGACATGGCGCGCGTATGGGCGCGCAATTTGGCGATTTCTTCGTCAGTGAAACCGCCCTTTTTATAGAGCACCGTCGCCGTCGCGAGATAGCTCGAGACGACGAAGAAATTCTGCGCGATATCCGGTTCGCCATTCTGCTTCGCAGCTTCCGCCATGGTCGCATAAAGCTTCAGGATCGACTTCGGCGGCTCTTCCTTGTTCCAGAGCGTGACCGAGAGAATGCCGCCCGACGCGAGGGCACGCATGTAATTTTGCATCGACTCGCGCGCGTAGGAAAATTTCTCGACGACGGAAAAGCCTCCGGGACTCGACAGGCCAGCCGAGTCGGCAAGGCTCAGATCGATGACATCGAAGCGCCGTGGCGTATGGGCGAGAAACAGCCGCCCATCATAATCGACGACATCGAGCCTCGGGTTGGCGAGAATGTCGCCGGTAAAGGCTTTCAGCGTGGGATCGGTGCGAAACGCCGCGAGCACGGCCGGATTGCCTTCGGCAACCGTGACGTGGCTCGACCGGTCAAGCGCGACCGAGGCCGAAAGGCCGCCGCCGAATTGCACAACGAAAGTCCGCGGCTGATCCTTCACCACATAAGGATAGATCATCGGCAGGAAGCGATAATAATCCGTCTGGTCCTTGGGCAGATCGCGGATGATGCCAGACGGTCCCTCGCCGTCGATATAGAGACCCAAATAGGCATTGGCCGGCATGTCCTTCAGATTGAAGGCGGCATTGTCCGAAAGGCCCGGCGCGAAGTGAAGATAAGAGCTGCCGTAGACTTCGAGATAGCCGAAGGGCGTGTCGCGTTCGTAGACGCGCTGCGAGTCGGGGAATTTCCGCGCATAAGCGACGCCCTTGTAATCGGAAACTGCGAGTTTCGCGATATTGAGCGAAGGCGGCACGGCGAAATGCGCCGTCAAGGTCAGCGCCGCAACGACGGCCAGCAAAACCGTCACCTGCTTTTTGGCATAGGCGAAAAAGAAGGCGAGGCTACCGAGCAACCATAGGATCAGCGGCGCGACGATCAGATCCTGCGGCGCGAAGACATACATGGCGAGCAGGAAGATCAACCCGCCGAAGCCGGCGCCCGCGAGATCGGCGAAATAGACGCGATTGAAGGTCTTCGCCTGCTGAAGAAAGACCGTTCCAAGGAAGGTCGCGCCTGCGAGAAAGGGCAGAAGATAGAGCAGGAAATTGGCGAGCAGCCGCCATTTCTGCGCCGGGTCCGACACCAGGAAGATCGCGTTGAACGGCACCTGCTGCGCGAGAAGGTTCGAGGCGACCGCAAGCGGCCCGAACAAAAGCAGCGATGCCGTGATGACGCCAAGTGCATGACGCTCGAACCAATTCTTCGCGACGCACATGATCGCGCTGGTCAGGCCGAAGCCGAGCATGGCAAGGCTGACGACGAAGGAACCGAAATGCGCCCAGGAGCCGATCGCAAAGACCCGCATGATGCAGATCTGCAGCGCGATCACCGCGCCGGCGACGAGGCCGACGGCGATATAGAGAGGCGCATTCGTCCGGGCAAGCGCTGTCACTTGTTGTGCGTGCCGGAAATCGCGTCGCCTTCAAGCTTGGTAAAGGGCACGAAGGGCACGACCCGACCATTGTAAATGTCCGAGCGCGCAACATTGATCGTGCCGTCCGCCGCCTGTTCCTTGACGATCTTCAACAGGCGCTGCGCGCCGGGCGGACCGACAGGGATCACCATGATGCCGCCAGGCTTCAATTGCTGCAGCAAAGGCGGCGGCACATGATCGATGCCGCAGGTCACGATGATCTTGTCGAAAGGCGCGTTTTCTTCCCAGCCGTAATAGCCGTCGGCATTCTTGCTAGTGATCGCCTTATATTCGCTATAGCCGCGCCCGATCAGCGCGTCATAGACGCCGCGCGTGCGCTCGGCGAGCGGCTTGATGATCTCGATCGTCCAGACCTTGTCGGTGAGATTGGCAAGATAGGCCGATTGATAGCCCGAGCCCGTGCCGATCTCCAAAACCTTATCGCCCATCTTGACGTCGATCGTGCTGGTCATGCGCGCGACGACATGCGGGCCGGAGATCGTGACGCCATAGCCGATGTCGAGAAAAGCGTGGTCATAGGCGCGGCCCAAGTTCTGCTTCAGCACGAATTCCTCGCGCGGCACGAGCAGAAAGGCGCGATCATCGCGCTTGTCCCAGACGTCCTTGTTGGCGACGAGGACGCGGTAGCGGTCGAACCGCTCGCCGAGATATTTCGGATCTTCGCCGCGGTTCTTCACGGCCCAGGCGATGAAAGCCTCGCGATTGTCCATCGGCGGCGCGAGATCCCAATTATAGGGAACAGGCACGTCGGCAAAGGTTGGGAGAGAAAAGCTTGCCTCGGCGAAAACCGCGGCCGACGACATGAGAAAGAAGCGCCGATCCAAAAGCCCCTCCAATGGGTGCATTCATGAAAACTGACTGTTCTATTTAGCTAGACTCAGAGAGATCGAAACGGCAATGGCCATCATCCATGTCTGAGGGTAAGCCCGCGACTTCCGCACTGGCGTGGCTAAAGCGCTACAATCACCTTGCCAGGGTACGAACTGATTTTGGCGCCGAATCGTCCGTCCGAACGCCTGTTCGTTCTAAAATGACGCGTAAAAAGGCAAAAGCATGGAAAACGGCAGCCGGATGGGTCCGAGGATTTGACGGGCGCCGTCTATGGCTGCAACTGGCCGACCGTGCGTTCGTCGAGCGCGACGGTTTTGACGAGCGCGAAAACCGGATCGCCGGGTTTAAGGCCAAGGTCGTCGATCGCGCGGCGCGTCGCCATGGCAAACAGCCGCCCGCCGCCGTTGAGCGCGATCTCGACCGAGGCGAGCGCGCCCTCCGTCTCGACCTCGCGAACCTGGCCTTCGAGCACGCTGCGCACGCTGAGATTGCGCGGCTGGACGGCCGAAAGCGTGACATCGGTCGCATGCACCATGATCCGGACCTTGCTGCCTCTGTCGCCCGCCGGTCCCGCCAGCCAGATGGTGCCCGCCGGATGCAACAGCTCGGTCAGGCCATAGCCCTCGTCCTCGCCGCCGACCTGCATGGTGAGCACGGTCGATCGGTCGAAACGCGATTCGGCGGATTGCACAGCCGAAGGCCCGAAGACTTCGCCGGGATCGCCCGCGGCCTTCACCGTTCCGCCTTCGAGCACGACGACATAGCCTGCGAGCCGTACCACTTCTTCAAGCGCGTGCGAGACATAGACGATCGGGATCTTGAATTCGTCACGCAAGCGTTCGATGAGCGGCAGAATCTGCAGCCGGCGCTGGAGATCGAGCGCGGCGAAAGGCTCATCCATCAAAAGCAGTTTCGGACAGGCGAGCAAAGCCCGCCCGATCGCGACCCGCTGGCGCTCGCCGCCGGAAAGGCGTGCCGGGCGGCGCTTCAAAAGATGGCCAATGCCCAAAGTCTCGACAACGGAGTCAAAGGCGATGCCGCGCTCGTTGCGCGGCGCGAACCAGCGGCCGAACATAAGATTTTGCCGCACCGACAAATGCGGGAAGAGATGCGAGTCCTGGAAGACAAAACCGATGCGGCGGCGATACGGCGGAACGAAAATGTGCGCCTTTGTGTCGACGAGGACCTGACCATCGAGAACGATGCGGCCTTCATCCGGCCGGCTGAGGCCCGCGATGAGGCTGATCGTCAAGGATTTGCCCGAACCCGACTGGCCGAACAAAGCGGTGATGCCGTGATTATTGGAAAAAGCCACCTTCAGCACGAACGCGCCGACCGTTCGCGTGACATCGACCTCGATCATTCGAAGCTCGCGACACGTTGGTTGGCGCGCTGCTGGATCAGTTCGGATGCGATCAAGGTCGAGAGTGCGATGATGATCGAAACCACGGTCAGCCGCATGGCGCCGAGATCGCCGCCCGGAACCTGCGTATAGGTATAGATGGCGGCCGAAATGGTCTGCGTCTGGCCCGGTATGTTCGAGACGAATGTGATCGTCGCGCCGAACTCGCCGAGCGAACGCGCAAAGGAGAGAATGGCGCCGACCACGATGCCGGGCATCGCCAAGGGCAGACTGATCAGAATGAAGGTCCAAAACGGTCCGGCGCCAAGCGAGCCGGCGGCATGTTCCAGACGCTGGTCGATGGATTCAAAGGACAGGCGGATCGCCCGGACCATCAGCGGAAACCCCATGACGGCGCAAGCGAGCGCCGCGCCGGTCCAGCGAAACGATAAGACAATGCCGAGATCGGCCAGAAAGGGTCCGAACGTGCCTCTGCGTCCGAAGAGCAGAAGCAGAATAAAGCCGGTCACGACCGGCGGGAGCACGAGCGGCATATGGATGATCCCGTTGAAGATCATCTTGCCGGGGAAATTCCACCGCGCCAAGGCATAGGCGCAAAGCACGCCGAAGGGGAGGCTGGCCAGCATCGCGACGACTGCGATGCGCAGCGAAAGCCAGATCGCCGTCCATTCCTCCGGCGATAGATCGGTCAATATGCCCATTCGTCTTAATCGCGCTCATCGTTCAGAGCGGCGGCGGCCAGAGATACCGTCGCCGATCTATTCTTTATCCGGGCATCGGACCACCCCAAAACCAATATCCGCCTTTGGGTCCGATGCTCCAGAGCCTTATTTGTCCAGGATCGTGAAGCCCTGATCGAGGAATATCTTGGTCGCGGCCTGCGAGCGCATATAGGCAAGGAAGGCCGCCGCATCCGGGTTTTTCGACTCTGCAAGGACCGCAGCCGGATAGACGATCGGACCGTGGCTCGATTCGGGGAATGTATCGACCACTTTGACCTTGGGTTCGGCCTTGGCGTCGGTGCCATAGACCACGCCGAATTTGGCTTCGCCGCGCGCGACAAGATTCAGCGCATTGCGAATATTATCGGCTTGCGCGAGCTTCGGCTCGACGGCCGACCAGATGCCGAGCTTTTCGAAAGCGGCCTTGGCATAGATGCCACCGGGGCATGAGGCGATCGTGCAGACGGCGATCTTGCCGTCGCCCACCGCGCCCGCGAGATCGAAATTCGGCGCGATCTTGATGGTCTCATGTCCATCGGCTGGCTCGATCAGCACGAGCGTATTGCCGAGAAGATTGAGGCGCGTCGAGGGTTTCAGCAATTTCGCCTTGTCGAGATAATCCATCCAGACGAGATCGGCGGAAATGAAAATATCGGCCGGTGCGCCCTGCTCGATCTGCTTGGCGAGGACCGCCGAAGAGGCATAGGAGATCGGAATGCTTTTGCCGTTTTGCGTTTTCCAGGCGGCGGCGACCGCATCGAGCGCGGTTTTCATGCTGGCCGCAGCGAAGACGACGGGGCCGTCCCCGGCAGTGGCGGCGGGAGCAGGCGTTCCCGCCGGCTGTTCGGCGAAAGCGCCCGGCGCGACGAGAGCAAAGAAGGCGAAGACCAAGGGTACGAGACCCTGACGACGTGTCCAATCGAGCATAGTGATGGCACCTATGTTTAAGCGGCTTACCTAAAGGAAAAGACCACGGACAAAGCCAAGAGCTGCAGCCCGCTTGCGGACTAGCGCATAAGCTGCAAAGTTATTTTTATGCACTCTTATGTCTCAGTTAATACAGCGCGACAAGTATTTTATATAACGCTCGATATAACAGCACGAGTCAATTTGACCGACATTCGAAGCCGCCTATTTACCAATAAAAACAAAGGCGCGCCTCTTTTGGGACGAATGCGCTACGCTATAGCTAGTACAAGCTGCGAGTGACACTGATGCGCCGTCCTTTCGATCGTCCGGACGATCCCTCTTCTCTGCGGGAATCAAAGCCGCAATTCGCCTATCCGGAAAGGCCGCAACCGCTTCTGGAGGCTCATAAGGTCGACCGGATTCCGTCGCAGCGCGGCGCAGGCGACGTTACCTATACGGTCACCGATGTGCCCTCCAAACCGAACGGCCAGGACCGGCGTAATCCGCCCCGCAAAAGAACGCGGCTGCGCTGTGGCAAAATCATGGATCAGCACGGCAAGTTTCTGATCGAATGTCAGATCTGCGACCGCACGCCGCAGGGCGCGCACTTGCGGCTCGTAAAGCCGGTCGCCCTGCCCCGCCACATCAAGTTTTTCGACGATGAGCAAGGCACGCTTATCGACGCCGACGTGATCTGGCGCAAAAGGGCCGAGGTCGGCATTCAGTTTTGGACGAAATTGAATGGACAGTTCACGCGGTCAGCGCTTCACAGCACGGCCGGCGGCAAATATTACGCGGTGACCTAAAGTGTCCGCCCCGAAGGGAGCGCGGTCCCATCCGTTTATTGATCTTCGATGATGCCGCTCGAGGTGACGACCACCCAATGGCCGGCGCGCCGGTCAATCGAGAGAACCTGATCGCCATTCGGCATGAGACTTCCGCTCTCGACGATAAAATGCCCCGTCGGACCTGAGATGGTCGCCAGGCCGCCACGCACGCTCCGCAAGACATAGGCCTTCAACGGAAAGAGCGGTCCTTGTTGCGCATGAATCTGATCGCCGGTGCCATCGGCCGGGCGCGGCAGTGGCCTGATCGTGCCCGTCGCCATAAAATCGATCGTGGGAGAATGTTCGGCGGTCTGTGTGGCTGGCGCTCCAATAGGCGTTCCAGGCGGGTGTAGCGGCCGCGCAAACAGCAATAAATATTCGGAGCCGCCGGAGCTTGGATCTGGGATGTCCGTTTTCATCATCACAAAGGCGAAAGCCGCCGAGGCCAATGCCATGCCGACACCAGTCGCACCAAGACCGAAATCGGATATGCGCCGCCATGCCGGTCCGCGCAGGGTATAGGACTTCCGCCATTGCACCATGCGCCTGTTCCGGCCAGCACTTTCGGTGGGCATGAGCGGCGGATCCAAATCCGGCATATAGTCCGGTATCGTGTTGCGCGGCATTGCGAAGTAAACCCCGACGGAAGCCACTATTCTGTCTCCTACCCGATGAACTCGGCCGCCTCGCGAAGCGACGGAAAGCGGCGCAATCCAAGAAGCGTTTCGACCTCGATGCTTCCGTCACCGAAAAGCACATAGGCGCGATCCTTCAACAAACCGCGTTCGACGATCTTGGTGCGCGGCTTGGCGCCCGCGGCCGGCGCCGGTTTGGGCGTCTGCGCCGCGGCCGGGCTGGCAACGGCCGGACTGGGCCTGCCCGACGTTGCTTTGTAGGTCTGCGCGGGTGTCGCCACGCGCGGCGCCGTTTCGGCCTGCGCGAGGGAATGATCGAAGTCCTGCCGCTTCGCCGTTCTCTCCAGCACGGAATCGAAGAAGCGGTTGAGGGCGCTGAAACCCGTCTGCAGCAGGCCGAGAATGGCAAGTCCGAAGCCCGTCAGAATCGTGCATTGCGCGACGACAGCCGTGCTGATGGACATGGCGGCCGGAGACGCATGACCGGACACGCGGGTGACAATGTCGGCGAGCGAAACGCCGGACAAAAGCAGCGTCCAGCCGAAGCTCACGATCATCAAACCGATCCAAGTCAGTTTGCCAAATTGCAATGTCCGCGCCTTCCGGCCGGACGGGAGGCCTGTGGATGAAAAAACCGTCACCGCGAAATGTCCTCTTTGGCTATGTAGTTGAATTCTTCGACGAGCACGTCTTTCACCATGGGGCCATTCAACCTGATATTGACCTTGTCGATGAGGCTTTTGGTCAAGGTCGCAATGTCGTATTTTTCGAGATGCCTGAAATCCAACTTGTCGTCGGCGTAAAGCATTTTGAAAGCCTCATCGAGAATGAAGGCCTCAATCGGAACGGTCGCCTGCTTTTTGTTGTCGGTGTTGGACGTATAGGCGAACTGGGCAATCACATAGCCTTGCACGGAGCCATTCGCGATCATCGGCACGTTGATCGGACGTGTCTTCTCATAATCCATCTTGTCTACCGCTGCCGAGGCGGCCGCCTCGGCGTGATACATCTTCATTGCAATCATCGTATAGGCGGACACGAGCGTGACGGCGCAAATCCAGAGGCAGCTTATGACAAGCCTCGCCATCATCCTCTGTCCTGGCTCAGCCGCGGCGAATAGGTGCCGTCGGACTCACGTTCTTGAATCGCATTCGCGATGATGTCGGACACCGCATGCACCGCCCGCATGTGGATTTCGAGGATCGAGAGGTTCTTCTCCACTTTGTCGCGCAGGCGATGCAACGGGCCTTGCGCGCACTCGAGCGTCTCCTCGTCGAGAACGCGTATGGTCCGGCTCAATTCAAGCACGCCGTGGCGCTTCTTGTGATTGAACTCGGAAAGATCCAGACCCGTTTGCTGTTGCAAGGCTGCCGTCTCGGCCTCGATAACGCATTCGAGACGTTCTATCGTATTGAGGAAGGCATCGAGCATGGCGGTCATGAGGAGGACTCAGGCGTTTGCGGATCGGACGCGGGCGGCGGTGCTGCGATATTGTCGCGTGGCAAGCCTCTGTTTGTCTCAGGCGCATGTGCCGGTCCGGACTTCGGCATAAGACCAAGATCGATCATTTTCGCCGTCTGCTTGCCCAATTGTTCGGCGAGCATCGATCTCCAGACGTCGCCGGCCATGCCGCTCCCCAAAGATGTGTCATGCGGCAGCGTCGTCTCGAAAAGATTTTGGAAGACGAGCGCTTCAAGGCCTTTAAAGGCCTTCGCTCGCGCATCCGTGGGAGCCGCCTGGCCGATGCCCGGTGAACCGCCCATCGCGCCCAATCGCGTCCGCAGACCCGCCGTATTGTCCAAGGGCGGGGACAGATTTTCGAGAACGCCGGAAAAATCGCCGCCGGTTCCGTCCAAAGCGCCCATCTGCGTGAGCCGCTGCGTCGCGGCCATGGATTTCACCGGGTCCGCCGCTTGCGCCACATCAAGAACGATATCTGAAGGCGGCTGAATAGACAAAGATCACCCCTCGCAGGCGTAAGTAGTTCTGCGCAGGGTGACGGACCAAGCTTACCGGGGGCTTGCGTGGCGGCGGTGGCCGAGGAGTTCGAGAATTTCCTTGAGTTCCTGGCGTTCGCGCTCCTGGCGCGCCTCTCCTTCAAGCTCGTCTGTCGCGCGCTGCATCTGTCCAACGCGGCGCAACTCGTCAAGCGTCTTGTCGGCTTGCTCGTGTTTCGCCGCGGTGACCCGGGCTTTTTCTTCGCTGATGCTGCGCAGCCGCCGCATCAGAGTATTGCCGAATAAAGCCGCATAGGCCCCGTCTTCATCGACAAAGCGAAGCAGGCTCTCATGGCGCTCCTGCAAACCATCTTCCCGCCGTTCAAGCTCGGCAAGCTTCCATTGCGCCAGACGATGGAGCTGGGCCTGCACCGAAAGGATGCGCTGAACGGCGCGAAGACGATTCCCCACTTGACGTCACCCCGTCCGAAGCCAGGACTCAAAGCCTGCCATGAACAATTCGATGAATTGCTTGAAGCTGAAATAGAAAAGAAAAAGGCCGCCGGCGACGACGAAAGGCGCCGATATGAAGAAAACCGGAATCTGCGGCGTGAGCTTGTTCGTCAGCCCTACCGAGAGGTTCACGATGACCGCGAAGGCTATGAAGGGCGAGCTCACGCGCAGCGAAAGAAAGAAGGCTTTCGACAGGCAATCGGCGATCTGCACGAGACTGAATTGCGCCCCGAATCCGCCGGATACAGGCAAGGCCTGATAGGACGCCACGATGCCATGCAGGATCTCCCAATGCAGATCCATTACAAACAGCAAGACCGTCGCCGTCAGCGTGATCAGAGTCGAAATGGCGGGCAAAGCCTCCATCTCGTCGATCGGCGCGCCAAGCGCGCTCGAAAGACCAATTCCCATCGCGATCGACGTCGCCAAAGTTTCGAGCGCCGCGAAAAATATCCGGCCGAGAAAACCGATCAGAATGCCGATCAACACTTCGGATAAGAGAAGCTTGATGAGTTCGATCGGCGACGCATGAATGAAGGAGGGCTGAACCTCCGGGCTCAGCAAAGGCGTCAGGGCCAAAGTGACCGACAGCGCCAAAAAGAGCCTGACATTGACCGGAACGCGATCGCTGGAAAAGCCCGGCATCAGCATGAGACACGAGCCGATGCGGCAGAACAAGACGAAAACCGACAAAACCGCGTTGGAACCAATGTCCATCATGAAATGGAGCCGAGCGATTTGATCTCGATCCCCCGCGCGATTTCAAGATGCGACAGAACCGGAAGAGTCGCGAAAAGACGTTCGACCACCATGCGCACGTAAGGCCGCGCCTCGGGCGTCGCCACCAGCACGAAATTATGCCCTTGATCCATGCGTTCGCGGATCGCCGCCGAAGCCTCGGTACCGAATTGCTCGACCATCGCCGGGTCAAGGTCGAATTCGATGATGTCGCCCTTCGCATCCCGCTTCAGGCTCTGATGGAACGTCAGATCCCATCGGCTGCCGAGACGCAGAACCTTCAGCACATTATTATCCATCAAATCGCCGCAGATCTGCTGCGCGATGCGCATGCGGACATGCTCGGCGACCTGCTCCGCCCGCCGCACATGCGGCGCGATCTCCGCGATCGCCTCAAGAATCAAATGCAGGTTTCGAATGGAGACACGTTCGGCCAACAGAAGCTTTAAAACAGCCTGCAGGCCTGAGTAGGAAATCTGACCAGGGCAGATATCGTCGATCAGCCGCTTATATTCCGGACCGAGACGGTCGAACAGCGCGCGCATATCCTTATAAGAGAGAAGCTGCGACAGGTTGTTGCGGATGACCTCGCTCAGATGCGTGAGCATCACCGAGAGATTGTCGATCGGGTTAAAGCCGTTGCGCTTGAGCTCGCCGGTGAAGGCTTCCGAAACCCAGACAGCCTTCATGCCGAACGCCGGTTCGCGCACCGGATCGCCCGGCACATCCGGCTCGCGGCCATCGCCGATGATGACCATCAGGTCGCCGATGCGCATCTCCTGCATGGCAACTATGGTTCCATGAATCTTGATCTGATAGGATTTCGCCGGGATCGTGAGACTGTCCGACAGTTTGATGTCGGGAACGACGAAGCCATATTGCTTGGCGAATTTGCGCCGCATCTTTGCGACGCGATGCGCGAGTTCGCTCTGGCTGGTCAGCAGCCTTCCGCCGAGCTGTTTGCCGAGGCAAAGTTCGATCTCGGACGTCTTCAGCGATTCTTTGACGGAATCCTTTGCTTCTTTTTGCGCGCGCGCCTCGACCTCGGCTATCTTCGCGGATTCCTCGGCCTCGGCACGCATCCGGCGAAGCGGGACGATATAGCCTAGCGAGGCCAGAACACCGCCAAGCAGCGCGAAGGGAAGAAACGGCAGCCCGGGGACGAGTGCCAGAAGCAGCATGAGCAAAGCCGCGACGAAGAGGGCGCGCGGATATTTGACGAGCTGGCTCAAAACCGCCTGTTCGGCCGAGCCGCGCGTCCCGCCTTTGGAGACGAGCAACGCCGCGGCGAGCGATACGATCAGGGCGGGAACTTGCGACACAAGACCGTCGCCCACCGAAAGCTTGGTGAACACGTCGGCTGCTTCGCCGAGCGGCATGTTGTGGCGGGTCGCGCCGATCACAATGCCGCCGAAAATATTCACCGCCAAAATGATGATGCCGGCGATCGCGTCGCCACGCACGAATTTGGAGGCGCCGTCCATCGAACCGAAGAAGGAGCTTTCTTCTTCAAGCTCGCGACGGCGGCGCTGCGCTTCCTTGTCGTCGATCAGGCCAGCCGACAGATCCGCGTCGATCGCCATTTGCTTGCCGGGAATGGCATCGAGCGTGAACCTGGCGCCGACTTCGGCGATACGCGTGGAGCCTTTGGTGATCACGACGAAATTGACGGTCATCAGGATCGCGAAGACGATCAGTCCGATGACAAAGTCTCCGCTCATCACGAGCTTGGAAAAGCCGCCAATGATATAGCCGGCTGCCGTCACCCCTTCCGCGCCATGCGACAGGATGAGACGCGTCGTCGCAATATTGAGCGAAAGACGCAAGAGAGTCACGACGAGCAGAATCGTTGGGAAGGCGGAAAAATCGAGCGGCCGTTGGATCCACAAAGCGACCATCAAGACCAGCACGGACATTGCGATCGAAAAAGCAAGACCGAGATCGATCAGAAAGGCCGGGATCGGCAGGAAAAAGATCGAAAGGATTGCGACAATGCCGATGGCAAAGCCGATGTCGCGGCGGCTCTTCGGGTCCGCGGCGGTGGAGCTGGTCAATAAGGCTTCCGCCATGGTCTCGCCTTTGCTCTATTCACGCCACGACGTCAAAAACCCCGGCCACTGCGCCGCAGGTTCATGAGCCTTTGTGCAAGTTGAAGCTTGTGCCAAGGTGGCGCGGCGCGAAGGGCGCACAAGGGCGCGTTTATGCGACCGCCGCCGCTACGCGAAAGGGCTCAATAGCCCTTCTCGATCCGGGAATAGACCTGCTCGGTAAAAGCAAAGACCTGGCCGCCGATGAATGGCGCGGCCAAAGTCATGACGACGAAAATCGCGAGAATTTTCGGAACGAACGTCAGTGTCATCTCTTGGATTTGCGTCAAAGCCTGAAACAGCGCGATGATAATGCCAACGCCCATGGCGGCCCCGACGGCTCGCCCGGAGCCTAGAATGATCGTCCAAACCGCGGCGCGGATAATTTCGAGCGCGTCGGCTTCGTTCATTGAGATGTCGTCGGATTGCTGATCGTTATGCCATTGGCGAGCGACATCGTCGTTCCGTCCGTCAGTGTCGCCGTCGCGGTTCCATCGGTTGCGATCGTCACCGACGCGACCGTGCCGCTCGTCTTGCCATCCGACGAAGCCACATTTTTCCCGATGAGACTGTCGGCTTGGGACAGCGTCGAAGAGGTCAGCATGGCGCTCAGCGTCGTATTGGTCTGCACCTGCTGCTCGACTTGCGAAAACGATGCAAGCTGACTCATATATTGCGTCGGATCGGTCGGCTGTGTCGGATCCTGGTTCTGCAGTTCCGCGATCAGAAGCTGCAAAAACTGGTCATAATTCACGGTCGGCGTGGTGCCGGGGGTCTGCGACGTTGACGGTGTCTGGCCCGATGTCGGCGGGATTGCATTCACTGACATATTAGCACCTCTCAGGCTGCTTGATTGGGTGAAATCATCATCCCGTTCATGATCTCGGCTTCTATTGCGAACAAGCCTCGGATGCTTTTCAAAGCTTCGAAGATTCTGTTCATTTGAACGAGCTGCGCAACATTCCTCAGCCCGTTCACGACCTCTTCCTGCTCGAATGTTTCCGTGGTCCTGCGAATGGACTCGTTGAACATCTCATGCGCCGCCGCCGCATCGCCCGGGTTCATCAAAATGACCTGGACGATGAAATAAAGCTGACGCAGCGGCGTATTGGCTTCCTCGACACGCATCACGTGCGCTTCCAAAAGGAAAGTCGCATCATTCAAAAGCTCAAGCGATACCTTGCGGTCGACACGCAAAACCGCGCCATTTATATAGAGCTTTTCGCCTGCACGCAGCGAAATATGCATAGGTTCATCTCACTTCAAACCGTCGCGGACGATGCCGCAGATATCAATCAAACCGTCGAAATTATCGGATTTCCCGACGCTGATCACATCTGCCTCTTTGGTGATCCAAATCCCGACATTGATCAGATCGGCCTTAAGCACATCGGGCAGATCGTTTTCGGGATTCACCAGATCCTCGATGAGAATCATCCATAGCTTACGGACATAATGGAGAGCGTCGATGGACTCACGCGAATTCCGGCCCTTCTGTTTGGCAAGTTTCAGCAGCTCAATCGCATGATCGAGCGCCTCGCGTTCCCGATTGCGGGAGCTTTGAGGATCGTCTTCCAGAACTTCCGCATAAGAGAATTGATACATGGATTTATTCGCGCCCTTATCCGCCGGCATGTTTTTAGAGATAGTTCACGATGCTAAGCTGGTGCAATTGAGACGTCAGCGAATAGGCCGTCTCGATCTGAGTCTGCAAAGCGTTGACCTTCGTCGCCGCATTGTAAGCATCGGCACTTTCCAGATTATCGACCTGCGTCGACAGAATGGTCATCTGAGCCGACATTTGGGTATTTGAATTCGTAATCGACGACTGCACGACGCCGAGATTGGACTGAATAGTGGTCAAGCCGGTGATCGCACTGGACAGCAAGGATTGCGCCTGAGTCGTCATCGCCTGATAGGCATCCGAGCTGAGATTTTGGCTGCCAAGGGTCGAGACTATCGTATAGGCCTCGGCGAGCTGCCGGAATGCGGTCTGATTCGCACTGACCGATGTGCTCTCGGTATCGGTGTTTGATATCTGACTGGTCAGAGTCTGGTCGGATGCGGACGACCAGCCGGAACCCGTCGACGTTGACCAGTCGCCTGAGAAGAGAGGGTCTAAACTATCGGTGAGGAAACTCGTCATCTGAGCTCCGGTGGCCGTCGAGAAATCCGGCGGATTTCCGAATTGAGCCTCAATGGTGCTGTTCACCGCGGCCGCGTTGGGAGCGCCGCTGGCAAAAAAATCGGTGATCGGCGGATTGGACGTATTCGTGCCCGCGAAGAGATAGCCGCCATTCAGCGTCGAGTTCAAATTCGAGGTCAAGGATTGGAGACCGGACGTCGCAGAGGTTTGCAGAATGGACGCGTTGGATTGCGTGCCCTGATTGGCAATCAGCGAATTCAGAAAATTCTGAGCCGTCGTTTGAATATTGCTCAACGTGCTTTGCGTGGTGCTGAGACGCGTGGCTGCCGTATTATTCGTCGTCGTCAGCGTTTGCATAAACGTCTGCTGCTGCTGCAACGAAATGGCTTGACCGGTCGATGCACCCAAAGAAAGGCCGACATCCGCATCCTGATTGGTGGAAAGCTCGATTTCGGCCGAGGCGAGCTGCGACTGCATCGTATTGACCGATTGGTTCAAATAAGAAGCAAGCGATGCGGTTGAGATCGAAGATATCGTCATTGAACGGTGATCCCCATAGTTTGCATCAGCGCGCCGAACATGCCGTCGATGGTCGACATCAATTTGGCGGAAGCCTGGTAGGAATTTTCCAAATTCAGCATTTGCGACATTTGACTGTCGATATTGACGCCGGTCGTATTCGAAAGAGCCGTGGTTGCCTGGCTCAACAAAGTGCTTTGATAGGTGCCAGCCGATGACGCATTCGACCTTTGGGCTTCGAGCCAGCTTACGGAATTGGTTGCATAGTCGCTCAATGTATCGCTCGTTCCGATCCCCCCAGCGGGATCGAAGGTCGCTGTCGCCGAAAGATTGCCCAAGAGTTGATCGAGCCGGCCGGTGTAACTCCCGTCACCCGACGTATTATAAGTGTAGGCCGTACCTGACGGGTCGGAAATGCCGCCGTCGCGCAGAAGCGAGGCATTTCCGCCCTGGTTCGGATCGACGTTCGCATTGATCTCGATCATGCCCGCCAATCCCATGTCGCTCGCAGGCATTCCGGTCGCGCCCGGCGTCGTAAACAGACCCGGTTGCGTCGGTCCGCCGCCTCCGCTCTGGTCGGTTTCGGCGAAGGTGCTGATCAAATTGCCTGCGATCGAGTCCAATTGCGATTGATAGGTAACGGTGACATCGTCCCGCAAATTCGCAAGGCCCGCGAGAGCGCCCGATTGAATCGGCATCGTCGAACCGCTTCCGGTAACCGGAACCCCGTCGACATAGACGGCATTGCCCGTGGTTCCAGACGTATAAGACGTGGTGGGGGTGAAACTCACCGTACGGGCGGTCCCTTGGAAAAGGGTCGCGCCGCTATCCGTATAGATATTCATGCCGCCATTGGCATTGGTGACGGTGGTGATCCCGATCTGCTGCGCCAGCTGAGTCAATATCGAATCGCGGCTGTCTTGCGCATCCGTCACGTCGGTGCCATTGGCGTTGCCGCTCATGATCTGCGCGTTCACGGTTTGAAACTGTTGCAGCAGCGAGTTGATCTGCTCCACCGATTGACTCATGCTGGCATCCGCCTGTTCGCGGACATTTTGCACGGTCGAAGTGGCGCTGTTCAAAGACTGCGCGAGCGTTTGCGCCGAACTGACAGCCGAATCCGCCAAGGCCGCATCGCTGGGCGATGACTCGTAAGACTGCAACGCATTCGTGAAATTGCTCAGCAAAGTCGAGGGCGATTGGCCGGCGCTGCCGTCGCTGGCCGCACCGACCGTTGCTTCGAGCTGGGTGAGGCCGTCCGAAATCGCAGTTTGCGCCGCCGAAGACGATGTCGCATTCAACACATTCTCGAACAGCGTTTGATTTTGGACGCGCGAGACAGAGGCAACTTGCGCTCCGCCGCCTGCTATCGTGACGACATTGGCGACTTTGGTATTGAAAGTCGTCGTGTCGTTCGCGCCCGCGATATTGCGCGTCAAAACCTGCGTTTGGGCAGTGACGGTGTTTAAAGCGGATTGAGCGATATTTGCAGCGGTTGCGAGGCCCATGATTGCTTGCTCTTTAAGCGCGAAGAGAGAAAGGCAGGCGTCACTTCAACAGATTGACGAGGTCTTCGAGAAGAGTGGTGCCTGTTTGGAAAACTTTGGAATTCGCCTCATACCCGCTCTGCGCCTGAATCATATTAGTCAGTTCCGTCGCAAGATCGGTCTTCGATAATTCAAGAGTAGAAGATTTGATCGTGCCGAACCCGGCACTTCCCGGCGCGCCCGGAATGAGGGTGCCCGCGGTCTGGGTATTTATTTGCCAAACATTTCCTGTGACTGGAGTCAGACCGTCCGGATTCTGGAACTTGGCGAGTTCAATGTTATAAATCGGCTTCTGCGTACCATCGGCATAGAGTGCCGAGACAACGCCGGTAGCCGAGATGTTCACATCCCCGGTGGCGGCGGACGACCCGCTTCCGTTCGCATTCGCCGTCGTGACACCGGTCACCGCGGAATTTTGGGTCATGCCGGAAATGTCGAGCGTGAAGCTTTCACCGCTCGCACCCGGGATCGTAATCGGGACGGCTGTCGCCGGCGTCGTGGCACCGCCAGCGAGATTATCCGTAACCGACGAGAGCGCCGCGGTCGTCGGATCGAACGTCAGCGTTTGCGAAGACAATGGCGTATCGGGGACGCCGCCATTGGTATAGGGGAATCCGCCATTCGTCGCGTCCGCCGCGTTATAGACGTCCATCTCCCAAGTGGGGTTGCCACCTACGTCGCCGGTATTCGTGAAATAGACGTCGAGCGTGACGGAGTTGCCCAAATCGTCGTAAGTCTGAAGCGAGGTCTTATACGTGTAGCTCGAGTCCGACGCATTGGCCAATGGCAGGGTCCCGGCATCGACGGCGGATGTTGACGACAGGTTTGCGTATAATGTCGCCAAACTGGTCGGCGTTTGCGCCGAAGCCGGCCCGTTGACATTGACGGGAACAAGATCGCTAAGGCTGTTCGAGACGCCTGTGGCGCCTGCCGGGAGGCCTAGGAGCGTGTAACCGGCATCGTTGACGAGATTGCCGGACGCGTCCGGCGTGAATGAACCATCGCGGGTCAGAAACTGCTGACCGCTGGCATCCTCGACGATGAAAAAGCCATTTCCATTGATGGCAAGATCCGTATCCGTACTCGTCGATGTGAAACCGCCTTGCTCCGAATTCATATAGGCAAAATTCGTTGTGACACCGGCGCCGTTGAAACTGTTCTGGCTGGCGCTCGTGACGACGTCTTCGAATTCCGCCTCGACATCCTTGTAGCCGGTCGTATTGGAATTCGCGATATTTTGGGAAATGGCCGTGAGCGTATTCGTTTGAGCCGCCATTCCGGATACGGCTGTGTTCAAAGTGCTGAATAGGCCCATCACCGTTTCTCCGCGTTTTTAACAACGCAGAGTAAAGGCGGAAGAGCTTGTGCGGAGCTTGCGCAAAGCAGTTAAGCTTCCCGTTGGAAAACATACGAAATATTAACGAGTTCTTAAAAGGTGCCGGCGTGATTTTTCGCGCGCATCAGGCGAAGTTCGCCGCGGAGGCTAGGTGGCGAAAAGCGCATTCGGGCTCTGCCTCTACCTCAATCGGGTGAAGCCGCGGTCCGCTCATAGCCGAGCCCGCGTGGATCGATTATTCTTTAAGATGGGCACGCATGTAAGCATGCATTTGGCGCCGGCTCCGCAGCCGTTACAGCTCAGCGCGCGCGGCCAGCCATGCCAAGGCTCGACAGTCGATTTCAGATCGGAGCGGGCTCACCGCCTTGGCCGCATATGCCGCCAAGGCGCGAGAGATGTTTCTTGCGTCTATGAAAACCGCCGCTCAGCCGGTGATGTCACCCAACCGATATCCGAGATAGCGAACGGAATTGATTGGATCGTAGCCGAGCTGCCGCCGAAGCTTTTTACGCAGCTTGCTGATGTGGCTCTCTACGACATTTTCTTCGACATTCTCGTCGAAGATTCCATAGATGGCGTTGAAAATCTGCGCCTTGCTGACGCGCCGTCCGCGATTGCTCACGAGATATTCAAGAATGCGGCGCTCGCGCCGTGGCAAAGGCAGGACCGAACCTTTGACTTCAGGATCGCGGCCATCGAAAAAGACCCGCATTTCGCCGACGACGGCGTGATCTTTCTCGGTCTCCAACCGGCGGCGGATCGCACCGACACGCGCCAGAATTTCTCTGACATGGATCGGCTTGCGGACAACGTCGTCGACGCCAGCCGCGAAGAGATCGAGAGTCTGTTCGAGCGAT
The DNA here is from genome assembly GCA_015655535.1 of Hyphomicrobiales bacterium. Taxonomy (GTDB): domain Bacteria; phylum Pseudomonadota; class Alphaproteobacteria; order Rhizobiales; family Beijerinckiaceae; genus Methyloferula. Next base: position 22,524 of record JAATEW010000119.1, read on the forward strand.
GGTGTTTCATTCATCGCGATAACGGGAGCGCGTGAGCGTTCCCGGATCATTTTGGGCAGACCTACACGGTCGCGGCAATCCCCGAGAAGAAAAGCTTCGACGGCGAAGATGTCACCGTCACCGACCGTTGCAACCCATTCACGAAAATCCTCCGGGCAAAAGACAGCCGAAGAAACGCCTTCACTTCCGAACCGACAGGCATAACCCGCCGTAACAATTTCGCGTTCATCGACGATCACCAGCACCGGACTGCCCCCCCGAATCAGTATGTCTCGGTGGTTTAATGTTTTAGCAACGTCTGTTCATTCGTCAAACAATACCATTGAAAATTTCATCATATGAATTGAGGAGTTAGCCGTCATTGCATGGCTGCAACACGGCAAGTGATTCAATTTGCTGGATTATGAGTCACTGACAAAAAGAGCGCGCGTTTGCGGTCCATTGTCCGAAGCCCGTCGCCACCATATTGGTGATCACCGCGCAGACATAACGCTTCTGCGCCGGGTCATTGTTCGGACCCGCATGATAGCGTGCGGCAGCCAAGGTCCAGCTCCCTTCGCGGGCCTTAAGATCACGCAGGAACTGCGCTGCGTAGTCGACATTCTGATGCGGATCGAACATCTCGTCGATCGAGCGGAAGTGGCTTGCATGGTAGTGATGATTGATCTGCATGCATCCAATGTCGATGAGCTTGGCGCCCCCTTTGCGGGCTTCCTCGAAGCGCTGGATCGCTTCCTGGACGTTGGCGGCGAAGAAGGACGGCCCCTCGATATTCAACGCATAGGGATGCAGCGAACCCTTCTGTCCGGTCTCGGTCAGGCCGACGGCGTAGAGCACTCCGAGCGGCACATCGTATTTCTTGGCCGCGCGGCTCATCTCGCGTTCGCAAATATTCGAAGGTTCGGCGCGGGCCGCTGTCTCGGCCTTAAATATAAACGCCGTCAGCCACAGTGCGAGCGGCAGAAGGATCGGGACCGCTCTCTTGACCGAGACCAGCCGCGGTCTCGCGACCCCTTTGTGCTGCCGACTGATCATTGGCGTTACGGCCTCCGTTTTGAGACTGGCCGGAAGCCGAAGCGTCTTGTCCGGCTTGCTGCTGACCTTGCCCCGCTGATGATTGATTGTTTGAAAGATCCTGGTGCGTTGCCTGCGTTATCGCCGTCTTCACCACCAGGGAATCGACCGAATATCCAAGCGACTGGAGCCTGTCGGCAAGACTCGTTTTGTCCTTGTCGATCAAGGAAGCAGTGTCGGACTTCGCGGCTTCGACCTGAAGATCGAGCCCGGAGGCGCCAAGCCGCATAGTGACCGTGACAGTGCCGAGCGAATCCGGTTCGAGCGACAAAGTGAGCATCTTCATCATCGAGGTCGGCGGTGGCGTCATCGGCGGCGTGGCCGCGGCCGAAGTCTGGCCGCCATTAGCCGCAGAGGCTGCGTCATCGGGCGGCTCCGCGCCCGGCATATTGCCGGCGACCGCGGCCACGAATTCGGCGATCTGCATGGTTGGCGAGAGATGTTGAACCGGCGCAAAATGTGTTTCCGCCTGAATGCCGGACAATTTCATCTTGACGATCTGCGGAGACGAACCCTCGGCGTCCGGCAGATCCGCGAAGGGATCGAATGCATCAGTGTGCGCCGGGGACGGCACGGTCGGCGCCGATTGAAGATCGCTCGCGAGTGCCGCATCCGGGCCATCCGTTTGCGCCGGAGCGGCGGCCCCACGCTGCGGTTGAAAGACGTTTGAGCCGGAGCCAGTCGTCACGGCACGCTTACGCGAAGCTTGCATCATGCCTGTGGTCTGGTTCGGGAGCGACGCCGCCAGCGCGGCGGCGTTTATTTGCGCCACCGCAGCGGGGTCCGGCGCCGCATTGGCCCCCCCCGCGGC